>DASXWH010000309.1:0-1844 GCA_036503775.1 Ohtaekwangia sp. | reverse complement strand
GCCTGAATAAACACATCACATTGATAAGCCAGGTTAATGAAGTATTCGTAGGACTGATAGCCATGAAGGGTTACCCTGTTCTGCATCCCACCCGCCTCAATGCGTTTCAGGATCTCTGTTTTTAACGGTCCATCCCCAATGACATCAACGGAAAAATCAAATTCATCTTTACAAGCTGACAACGCTTCAATGGCCAGGTCAACGCCCTTCTTGGGTAAAAAACTAGATGCAATAAGAAAGCGCAGCCTGCTTCCCTTTTTTACAGTTCGCTTCACAAACTTAAGTTTGTCAACATCTATTCCCAGGTGGTGAATTAATAATTTGTCTTCTGTACATCCCAGCCGGATCAATTCAGATTTCATATATGGACCCAACACCAGAATCTTATCAGCTACTTTAAATAGTGTATCATACTTTCCTGCGTGCATACTGGCAAACGCATCATCGCCATAAAAACTGCACACCATGGGTATGCTCAGTCTTTTCTTTAAACCAATCAGCTTTGCGCCATGATAACCAAAATGAACATGCAACAATTCAACATGATTTTGATCACAAGCCCTTAACTGGAATGGGAAGTATCCTGTTATTTTAAAATAAAATAATTCCAGGTATTGTCTCACTAACCCAAAATCATCGAGGCTGTATAAATCAGTCATGGGAAACCGTGACAGGTTTTCTTTCTTTCTGGAAAGAAAGATGGGTTTGTATTGCTGATGATTGATGATGAGGCGATAAATCCAATTCTCCGTCAACGGTAAGTAACGGGAGGCATAGTGAGCACAGCAAGATCTATTGCCTGGATTTTGTTTCATAGAATCTGATGGTCTCACGTATACCGGTTTCAAAACTGACCTGGGGTGCCCAGCCTGTGTCCTGCTTCAACTTCGAAATATCTGAAATGTAATCACCTGTTTCTATCTTCTTATCAATCACAGGCCAGGGTAGAAATGCTTTCTTGGTTTGTGGAACAATCTCTGCTATTACACGTACTGCATCTTTCAATGAAATGCCTTCACCCTGACCAACATTATAGATCTTACCATGCATATCCGGGTGATCCAGGGTGATCCTGAACAACCGGACAAGGTCATCAATAAAAATAAAATCTCTTTTCTGTGATCCTTCTCCGTAAATCTCGATTACCTCATTCGTCAGTGCTTTATGAATGAACCAATTCAAAATACCATAGTGATTGCTGCCAAACCGCTGGTACGGCCCAAAGGGATTGGCAATCCGGAAAATAACACAATTCATATTGTACAACTTCCGGTATAATAAATAATAATGCTCCGTGGTGATTTTATGAATAGCATAAATCGACTCCGGACTCAATGGATGATTTTCATCAACCGGATTACGTTGTGGTTTACCATACACCAATCGGCTCGAAGGAAAAATAAGCAAGGCCTTCGGATTATATTTCCGGCATGCCTCCAGGACATTCAGATGTCCTTTCAGATTGGTATCAAGATCACGGTGTGGATTGGTAATACTGTCGGTTGCTCCCGAGCTCCCGGCCATTGAGAAAATGGCATCATATCCCACGATAGCGGTTTCCATAAAGGCTTCATCCAGGATACTTCCGACAATAATATTCTGCCGAACGTCATCATTGAGAAACCCATCATTAACTTCTTCATGAATTTTATCGGTAATGATCGTCACGTGATGATCGTGCCTGAGTTCATGGTATAAATTCTTACCAATGAATCCCAGGCCACCCAATATCAATATTCGCTTAGCGCTCATGGGTTTAAAAAATTTTTGTTCAGTAATTGCTGAAGCCAGACTTCCATTGTCACAGCACTCATCACGCGCTTGGCATAGTTGCCCTTTCCTGC
>DASXWH010000308.1:0-10299 GCA_036503775.1 Ohtaekwangia sp. | reverse complement strand
GAGAGGCTGCGGTTGCTGAGCTGCGCATATTGTTCGAGGCTGAGGTTGAAGCAATAATTTTCGTCCATCACCCGCTGCAGTGTGACGTGATGCGGTTCGTTGAGTAATGCATTGAAATAGGAAACGAGATCAGCGTTCTTCGGATTATCGGCAATGGTGAGGATCAGTTCCCTGAACTTCAGTTCCAGCAGTGAACGATCCGGCTCATGTGTTTCATTGAAATAGGATGACATCGAAAGAAAAAAAGCGGACATCGTTTCACTCTTGTCTACCAGCATCACGGGCTCAAACCCGGAGGCTGACGGCAGCAGGGGTTTTGACCGGGTTCGTAACGTGTTGCAGATAAATTCATCCGGGATAAAAAACAGTACCACACAAAAACCCTGCTCTAAAAAATTCTCAAAGATCCATGCGCCTTTCCGCACGAACACACAGGTCTCTTTGCCGATGTCATACGATTTGGAAGCCGTGTGCCAGATCTTTCGGCCGTCTACTACATAAAACAGGTAGTTGTATTGCGTCCACAGGTCGGCAAACCGGGTCTTCATCAGGCGAGCTTCAAGCGGGCAGTTGAAAACCGTTATCAGCGAATTACTGCAATTGAACTGACGATAATAGGCCGGGTTCTTGAGAACACCTTCGTAGAAGTTCACCATAAGTCCTTCAAATGTATTGACTACTTAAAGGTGCATAGAATCCCAATAAAAATGAACCTCACAGACATCTGTTTGAACCTCTGGGCAATGTGCCCGGGGTAACGATCGGCTAGTTTTACCGTTCAAGATCAAACAAATAAAAAAAAGATGAATCCAAACAAACAACTATGGGAGAAAGGCGATTTTACCCGGCTCGCTGAAACCATGCAAACAAGCGGTGCTGCTCTGGTGGCAAAGTTCGGAATTACCGAAGGAATGCGTGTGCTCGACTTAGGTTGTGGTGATGGCACTACCGCTATTCCGGCAGCCAAACTGGGCGCACAGGTTTCAGGTGTTGACATTGCCAGCAACCTGGTAAAGGCCGGTAACATCCGTGCAAAAGCACTCGGACTTACCAACTGCAGTTTCCAGGAAGGCGATGCCTGTAATTTAGAAGGACTTGCTGATGACAGTTTTGATCTGACGGTAAGTATCTTCGGAGCGATGTTCGCACCCAAACCTTTTGATGTGGCGCGCGAGATGACACGTGTCACTCGTCCGGGCGGAAGAATTATCATGGGCAACTGGATCCCCGGTGACCCAACACTGGTAGCACAGGTGTTAAAGACCAGTTCAGCGTATACACCTTCGCCTCCCGAAGGATTTGTAAGTCCGATGTTGTGGGGCATCGAAAGTAATGTCATCGAACGCTTTGGTGCTGCCGGTGTACCGAAAGAACAGATCGAATTCACCCGCGATGTGTATCATTTCATCGCGCCTTTTTCCACGATCGAGTTTCTCAACCGGTTCAGAAATTACTATGGCCCCACCATGAATGCATTTGAGGCAGCTGAAAAAAATGGCAGGTCGGATGCATTATATAAAGAGTTGAGTGAATTGTTCAGCCGTGAGAACAAAAGTGAAACACCGGGCACTACCCTTATCCCGGCTACATTCCTGCGCGTAACCGTTACGCTATAACACAGCAAGAGGAGCGCAAGCTCCTCTTTTTTTCATTCCTGTATCGCGCGGTAAACGGTGTTAACTTCCGCTGACTGAATCTTGCAAATAGTTGGCTAATCCATATCTTCATGTTCTGATGAAGACCCCAACGTTTTAATACACTACAATCTTAACCTAACCATTTTTTAGTATGATCATTTACGGTAGCCGGCCCGTGCACTTGAAATCAGCACAGCCTCCATCACTGGTATGTCCCCATTGCGGGCAGACCGGTACAACATTCATCAGTGCATACAGCAAGCACGCACACATTTTCTGGATTCCCTTGTTTCCCATCGGCAGGGTAGGCGTGTCGCAATGCCAGCACTGCAAGCAGGCGCTTAATGAGGCCGGCATGCCGCATGAACTTAAACGCGAGTATACCACGCTGAAGGCGGAAACGCGTGTACCGATCTGGCAGTTTGCCGGTCTCGGAGTGATCGGCCTGCTCGCCATCTGGATTACATATATCGGCAGCGTAGATGAAAAGAAGGAGCTGGAGTATCTCGCTGACCCCGCTGTGGGTGATGTGTACCGGTATAAAACAGAAACCAAAAATTACTCCACCCTGAAAGTAGTTTCCATTTCTGCCGACAGTGTTTTTGTTTCACCCAATGATTATGAAACCGATAAGATGTCTGGTGTTCATAAAATTGATAAGGAAATAAACTATTCAAAATTTTCCTATGGTATATCACGGGCTGATCTGAAAGAGATGCATACACGTGAAGAGATCTATGATATTGACCGGAATTGATCTGTAAGTGTCAAAAGCCACCATGCATTTCTGGTATGGTGGCTTTTTTATCTTCCGGTATTTCGGCTAAATCATCATTCACAAACACAGAATATCTTCGTATCTTTTGTTTTACCGATACCTTCTTTTGGTATCCATTCCTGTATTAAAAACCCGATCGCTATGAAATCATTTGTAAAACCTGCCTGGTTTGTTTTGTGCGGCCTGCTGTTGTACAACACTGCGCATGCCCAATGGCCTAAAGAGATAGTGACCAAAAATAAAACCGTCATCAATGTATATCAGCCGCAGCCTGAATCATTGAGTGGCAACAAGGTGGAAGGGCGTGCGGCATTCTCGGCACAGGAATCGGGTAAGGGTGATCTGTTGTTTGGTGTATTCTGGTATACCGCGTCCATTGTTACAAACCGTGATGATCGCACGGTCACGCTGGAAAGTATACTCATCAAGGATGTAAAGCTTCCCGGTATTGAAGACACTGCGAAGATCGGCAAGCTGGAGCGTCTCCTGGAATCGGAAATTCCGAAGTGGGAGCTGAAAGGCTCACTCGATGAGATCATCACGACCGTAGAACAGGAGCAGGCCATTGCAGATGAGAACCTGAAAAACGATCCGCCCGTCATTCATTATGCAGCACAACCTACAACACTTGTGCTCATGGATGGTGATCCGCGCTTACAAGACGACAAGAACCTGAAGATGAAACGCGTCATCAATACCGCTTTTCTTATTGTTGAAAATCCGGATGATAAAAAGTTTTATCTCTCGGGCGGACAATTCTGGTATGTCTCCGCTTCCATGAAGGAAGGGTATAAGCCGGTAACAACGCTTCCTAAAACCATCGCGGAACTGGACAAGCAACTCAAGGAGCAACAAAAAGAAAAACCGGTGAAGTCAGAAACAGGTCCACCGGCAATTCTGGTCAGTACGGTTCCCGCTGAGCTCATTCAATCAAAGGGCGAAGCCACCTATGCGAATATTACCGGTACCGAATTGTTGTATGTCTCCAATTCGGATGACAACATCTTCAAGAGTATTGGCGATCAGCAATTCTATGTGCTGATCTCGGGGCGATGGTACAAGGCACCTAAACTTGAAGGACCGTGGACGTATACACCGTCAGATAAACTTCCGCCCGACTTTGCTAAAATTCCGGAAGGCTCAGACAAGGATAATGTTCTTTCCAGTGTTGCGGGTACGCAGGCCAGCACCGATGCTATCCGCGATGCACAGGTACCACAGACCGCCAAGGTAGATCGCAAAACAGCAACGTGTAGTGTTACCTACGATGGTGATCCGAAATTTGAAAAGATCGAAGGCACGTCTCTGGAGCTGGCGATGAATACCAGCAGCACGGTGATCAAATCGGATAAAACCTATTACTGCGTTGATAAAGGTGTGTGGTTTGAGTCTGCTGATGCCAAAGGTCCGTGGAAGGTGAGCGATAAACGCCCGGAAGATGTTGATAAGATCCCGGCCAGCTCATCGGCCTACAACGTCAAATATGTATACATCTATGAATCCACTCCGGAAGTCGTTTATGTTGGATACACTCCGGGATATATGGGATGTTACGTGTACGGTCCAACCGTTGTGTATGGCACCGGATATTACTATTCACCGTGGTACGGTCCATATTATTATCCGCGACCTGCTACCTACGGATTTAGCATGCATTATAATCCATGGACAGGCTGGAGTATGGGGTTCCATTACAGCTCGGGATGGTTTCACTTCAGCATGTATGGTGGTGGCGGCTATTGGGGACCTCCGGTATATCGACCGCCTTACTATCCTCCCTACAGAGGAGGCATGTATGGACGAGGTCCGGTGCAGATCAATCATTATGGAGATATCAACATCGACCGGTCGAATAATATCTACAACAACCGTAACGATGTATCCACCCGTGATGTAAAACGCGGACAAAACCCAAGCGTATCTACGCGTGATGCTAAACGCGGACAGGGAGCAAATACGAACCCTGGTGTTTCTACGCGTGATCAGACCCGTAATCAAAATCACCAATCACAGATAAGCCAGCAGGCGGCACAGAAGAACAAGAGTAATAATGTGTATTCAGATCGCAATGGAAACGTATATCAGCGCAATGACAACGGAAACTGGAATCAGCGTGATGGTAATCAGTGGAAGCAAACCCAGTCGCAGCAATCACAGCAAATGAACCGCGACTACCAGAATCGTCAACGCAGCGCTCAGCAGAATCAGAATTTCCAGCAGATGAACCGCGGTGGAAATATGGGAGGTAGTTATGGTGGCGGAGCCAGAATGGGTGGCGGTGGCGGAAGAAGGAGATAGGTGCCTATCGCAAAAAGAACTGAAGTCTCACCTGTACGATCAGGTTCAGTCTCGGCTGGCCGGCAATAAACTTTTGGATGTTCAGGGCAGCGGAGGTTCTGTCCCCGATCATTTTACCCAGGTCTGTGCGTATGTAAAAGAAGTTGGTGTCTTCCGTATACGAGTGTGTAAATTGCGTATGAAGGGCAAACCAGCCTTTCCATGAATCTACCGTGATCACCATGGGTAATTCCAGGATCAGGTTTTGAACCTTGCCATCATCATCCGGATCTTCCGGATCAGAGGCATCTTCTGATCCACTTTGATTGGCATCATTGGCTGAAAACTGATAGCGTACTTCCGGGTAAAAGGAAACGGCATGTGATGCGCGAAAGGTAGCGATCGCACAGGGCTTATAGACCCAGACACCCGCACCACGACCATACAGCTCATCGCCCGTTGGTGCGGTTACTTCCAGGTACGTTGACAGCGTGGTGAATCCGGAAAGATCATTGGTGGCAATTGGCACGAACATGTATGACATTTTAATGTCACCAATACCCGATGTGTTTTCATATCCGCCATAATCACCATTGAATACATTGTGAAAAAAGGGGACGGATATTCCTACCTGATGACGACCATTCTGTAGACCATAATAACCACCCGGACGTATCGAATAGAACTCTGACCCATTTTCAAACAGGTACGATTCAACATCCATCATAAAACGTGTGTATACCAGGGCAGGGTTTGAAGCTTCATGCGCTGTTAGCTCTGTTGACTGCTGTGCCAGGCCGGCCACACTGCATACCATCAGAAGAACGCTCAGCAGGGTTTTCATACTTCAGTTTATTATCGGTTGGGTTATAACGATCACACGTGGCTAACGTGTGATCAGAAAGATAATCACAAGACAGGTAAGCTCAAAAATCCGGATTTATTAATCCGGATCAGGCATGATTGGGAAATGGTAAACGCTGATCAGATGTCGAGTTCAATGTGAACCGAAGTGCCCTTGCCGGGTTGAGAATCAACATCCAGTTTACCTTTCAGAAAATCTACACGGTGCTGAATGTTCGACCAGCCGATACCTTTTGTTTGCCGGGTGACAGCCGTATCAAATCCTTTTCCATCGTCTTCAACGGTTACGAGGATCCGGTTGTCGGTTTTCGTTAATTGTACAATGGCTGTTCTGGCCTCAGCGTGTTTTAATGTGTTGCTGAGTAATTCCTGCACGATACGATATAAGGTTATGGAGGTAGTTTGATCTAAAGAAACCCCGGCAAGATTCATGGATTGATAGGTGACCTTCAACGCTCCGCTTTGATTGATGTCGTTGCAAAAATCCCGGAGGGCTTCATCGAGTCCAAACTTCACCAGCGATTCCGGCATCATGTTGTGAGCCACCCTGCGCATTTCCTTTATGGAGCTGTCGAGCATATTCATGCTGTGTTCAAACGCCTGGTGATTCTCCGGTGTCATCACCAGGTTCCCCTTCATGTTGCTGAATGCATATTTGATTCCGGAGAGCATTCCGCCCAATCCATCGTGGAGATCTTTTGCCAGTCGCGTACGTTCCTGCTCTTCACCTTTCAGTACAGCTTCTGCGGCCATCAATTGCTTTTCTTTTTCCAGCTCCGTGATCCGTTGCTGCTGGAGTTTTTGTTTTTGTTTGTAAGTGCGGAACGAAAGTAAGGTGATCGCCAGCAGCATGATAGCGCTTCCGATAAGAATATAGTTGAGTATGCTTTTTTGTCGCAGTGAAAGTTCCTGGATCTGCTTGTCGGCCTCCAGTTGTTTGATCGTAGACTCTTTCTTTTCGGATTCAAAACGGGCTTCCAGAAGCGTAATGTGTTCTTTACTTTTTTCACCGACAATGGAGTCGTTCAATACTTCAAACTGTTTCCGGAACTTCAGCGCATCAGAAAAATTTCCTGTTTTCTCTTTCAGTGATGAAGCTTTGAGGTACAGATCTTTCAGTTCGTAATTGGAACCCAGTTTCTGAGCTATCGCAATGCCGTTCAGAATAACCTGTTCGGCTTCCCTGTTCCGGTTTATTTTCATGAACAGATCGGCTAATCCCATGTAGGCATACATCTCGTATTCAGGAGCGTTTTTTTCTTTCGACAGGGAAATCACCTGCTGATAATATTTTTCAGCAGAAGCAGGTTGTGGTATGGCGTTATAAACATCCGCCTGCCCCAGCCATCCATCCAGTTTTATGGTAAAGTCATCCGTTCGTGCACCTATGCTTTCGATCTCCTGGTAATGGCGTAAGGCGTTATCGTATTGCTTCAGGTAAAGCTCAGCGGTAGCGATGTTAAATGTTGACGAGGATATCGCATAATCATTCTTCATTTCTTTAGCCAGCTCCAGTGACTGCTCAGCATAATTTTTTCCTTTCTCATATTCCTGGAGGTTTATAAAAATAGAAGCGAGGTTGTTGTTCACGATACGCTGCAGACGTTTGTCGCCAACCGCTTCGGCCAGTTTGCGTGCCTCGAGGTAATTTTCAGTAGCCAGTTGAAAGTCGGACAGGTAATGCCACTCGCTGCCTACGTTCAGGTAGGCAACGGACAGATCACGTGGTGACCCGATTTTCTGATACAGGCTTAATGCTTCTTTGGTAAGTTCCAGTGCTTCACGAAACTTTCCCTGGTTATTAAGAATAACGATAGCATGACTGGCATATGAGGCTACACCCGGTAAGAAGTTGAGTTCTTTAGCGCGCTCTTTTGCTCTTGCATAATACCAGAGTGCGGTGTCGGGATCTGAAGTTTCAAAATGTTTACCGTACTCATAGTAGAGCTGAACTTTGCTGGAGTCGTCCGGTGCCTGATGAATAGCCTTTCGGAGACTGTCGACAACGGAAGGTTGAGCGTGGCTGTGGAAGATGGATAGTAACACGAGGACAGGCCACAGTAACTTCTTAAGAATTCCTGTTTTTAGGGGATACATGGTACTATGCTGTTCACAAACTTTACTGCCGGTAGCCGTGATAAAAATATAAAAGATGTTGGCTGACATCTGATGCGGGAGAGGGCTCCCGCATCTTCTTCTGAACATTATATTCTTCCTGGTTTTAATCGTCATCATGCAAAGCTCGGAAGATCGTTCTTCTGCACCTCCTGATCCAGCGGAATCTTCAATGCGCGACCCCCATAAACGTGGAGGCACAATCACTCAGGTGAGGGATCAGGTTAGCGTGATTCTTCGTCATATCTGTATGTGTTTTGATGTAAAGCTATAACCGGTGTTTAAGCATGCGTCCCGGATACATCCATTTTTATGTAAAAATGTAAAATTTATTTTTCAGCGAAATCGGTTGTGCTAACGCGTAACCGCAATCGTTTGCTTGTATTTCTTACAATTTCAATCGTTTGTATTGGTGAGTTGCGAGGATTAGTTTTAGCAACAGGCGGCCAAAGTTGAGCTCACTTTTCCCGCTTAATTCTTCAACCTTAAAACCCAAACAAAGGATGAACAACAACAGCACAAGAACTCGGCAATGGCAGGTGATGATCGCTTGCTTTTGCACTTTAATGTTGCCAGGGTGTGGTCCGGAAATCGAGGAGGAGGCAATCAAACAAGGCGATATTATCGTCACTCAACTTACAGAAGATTCGAAGAATGCCAGGCTGCCTGGTCCGGGAGGTGGCGTACTCATGCAGGCTTTCTACTGGGATGTTCCTGCCGGTGGAACCTGGTGGAATACCGTGAATTCAAAAATAACGGCATGGGATAACGCAGGCATTTCTGCGATCTGGCTTCCGCCAGCATCGAAAGCACAGAACGGTGCTTTCAGCATGGGCTATGATCCGTTTGATTATTATGACTTTGGATCATACAACCAGATGGGCTCAACGGAAACCCGTTTTGGATCAACATCCGAATTGAACACGCTGATCACCAATGCGCATAATAAAAATATTCAGGTCTATGCCGACATGGTACTGAATCACAACAGCGGTGGTGCATCTGAAGCGAATCCCAGAACAGGCGGAAACACCTGGACCAAGTTCACACCACTCTCCGGAAAATTTCCCAGAAACTATAATGACTTTCACCCGAGCAGTACACACGCTAACGATGAAGGTTCATTTGGCGGATTTCCCGACTTATGTCACCACCAGGCTAATGTTTCGCAATGGCTTTGGGTCAGATCGGATGCCGTTTCGAAATACTACAAGAACACCATGAAGTTTGATGGCTGGAGATTCGACTACGTAAAAGGATTTGCAGGATGGGTGGTGAAAGATTTTGTGAACAGCATCGGTGGTTTTGCAGTGGGGGAGAACTGGGATGGCAACGCAGGTGTATTGAAAAGCTGGGTTGATGCTACCAATCGCACTTCTTCTGCATTTGACTTTGCCTGCTATTACCGCATGGATGAAGCCTTCGATGGTAACAACCTGAATATTCTGAACAACGATATGCTTTGGAAAAGAGATCCCGCCAAAGCCGTAACGTTTGTTACCAACCACGACACGGATATCATCTGGGATAAAATGCTGGCCTACGCCTACATCCTCACGCACGAAGGTTATCCAACGATCTTTTACCGCGACTATGAGGAATGGCTGAATAAAGCGCAGCTGAATAACCTGATCTGGATAAAGAGAACACTGGCCGGAGGAACTACAACCATTCGCTGGATCGATAATGACGAATACATTGCCAGCCGGAATGGATACGGCTCTGCTCCCGGGTTACTGGTTTACCTGAACGATTCGGATTCCTGGAAAGAGCAATGGGTGAATACACCCTGGGCCAATACGACCATAAAGGAATATACCGGTGCGTCTTCGTGGGTACCGACTACTGCGGGTGATACACGGGTGAAGATCCAGGCCCCGCCTCACAGCTTTACCGTCTGGTCTAAAACTGGTTATTAATCTGTTTGATTTTAATAAGAGAAATCCTGCATGCAGGATTTCTCTTATACTTACCTGAATGTCATGCGCATCATTCCGTTATTTCTTTTTTTGTTCGTGGGTCTCGTTTGTTGTAAACCTCACCATCCGGAAACAACAGGCTCCATTGTATTCACTACAACACCGGTACAGTCATCATCGCTGCTGGTAAAACCGACATTGAAATGTTATCCGGGAAAACAACACCTGGAGTTGGATCTTCGTATGGAGAGCCTTACTCCGGAAAAAATTACGATCACTGAAATTGTACTCAGCAGCACAAAGGGTCTCCGCTCTTTAGATGAACGTATCGCGGGTAAAACATTTACCATTCCTGCCAAAGGCGATACTACATTTCTGCTGACGTTCAATCCTGTTAATGATAACGCTTTGTTTCAGACTACCGGAATGCCGGGGCTTATTGATTCCGTATATACGCTGGATGTTTTTTATTCCGTTGACGGAAAGCAGGATGTCAGGGTTGTTAAGCTGATGTCGCGAATGCCGGAAGAAGTTTTTTTAGCGTACCGGAAATTTTACAGCATACCCGTGCAGATCTACCAATGCAATACCGAGAATGCATTTGGTGAAAAGCAGCGACAGTTCCTGATGACAAGCGGGATCATTCATAAAGACCCGTTTGTTCATGTCACCGAACAGGAGGTGGCCGTGTCAGGATTGAACTTCAGGA
>DASXWH010000307.1:0-7211 GCA_036503775.1 Ohtaekwangia sp. | reverse complement strand
TATTATTTCGCCACAATCGTTACTGGATAGACTCCCCTTAGAGTCATCAGATGTCGATGCGGGCGTATTTGGCGTTCTTCTCAATGAACTCGCGGCGTGGTGCCACTTCATCACCCATCAGCATGGAGAATAAGTGATCTGCTTCCGCAGCTGACTCAATGCTAACTTGTTTCAGCGAACGTTTCGATGGATCCATTGTCGTAGTCCACAACTGCTCTGGGTTCATCTCTCCGAGACCTTTGTAACGTTGCACGTTTACCGAGTCTTCTTTGCCACCCGCGGCCAGCTCTTTAACAATTCCCTCACGTTCCTCCTCGGTCCAGCAATAACGTTCTTCACGACCTTTCTTCACGAGGTAAAGCGGAGGTAATGCAATGTAGATATAGCCGTTCTCAATCAGTTCTTTCATGTATCGGAAGAAGAACGTCAGGATAAGCGTACGAATGTGACTTCCGTCCACATCAGCATCGGTCATGATGATGATCTTGTGATAGCGAAGTTTATTCATGTTAAGTGCCTTTTCATCTCCGGGAGTTCCGAAGCTTACGCCCAGGGCAGTTATCATGTTCTTTATTTCTTCGTTGTCGTAGATCCGGTGCTCCTGTGCTTTTTCTACGTTCAGGATCTTACCCCTCAAAGGAAGTATAGCCTGAAAATTTCTATCCCTACCCTGCTTGGCTGATCCTCCCGCAGAATCACCTTCCACCAGGTACAATTCGCAAATGCTTGGATCTGCGCTTGAACAGTCTGCCAGTTTACCGGGTAAACCTGTCCCTGTAAGAACATTTTTACGCTGCACCATCTCACGGGCCTTTCGTGCCGCATGACGCGCTTGCGCTGCCAGGATAACTTTGTTAACAATAAGCTTGGCTTCGCGTGGATGTTCTTCCAGGTAATTGTTGAGCACTTCGCCCACAGCCTGATCTACAGCACCCATCGCATCAGAGTTACCCAATTTGGTTTTGGTCTGACCTTCAAACTGAGGCTCTGCGACTTTAACCGAGATCACAGCCGTAAGACCTTCACGGAAATCATCTCCGCTGATATCGATCTTAACCTTTTCCAGTAATCCCGACTTATCCGCATAGTTCTTCAACGTCCGGGTAAGCGCTCTGCGGAAGCCTGCCACGTGTGTACCCCCTTCGTGGGTATTGATGTTATTTACATAAGAAACCAGGTTCTCGCTGAATGACGTATTGTAACTCAATGCCGCTTGTACCGGAATTTCACCTTTGTCGTTCTCAATGAAAATCGGGTCCGGAATCAGTTTCTCACGGGTAGAATCGATGTACTCGACAAACTCTTTCAGCCCCCCTTCAGAGAAGAAGGTATCTGTTTTTGCCTCGCCATTCTCATCTTTATCCCTGAGGTCTTTAAGAATAATTTTTATGCCTGGATTCAGGAACGACAATTCCCTTACCCGGGACGCTACGGTTTCATAGTTATACTCTGTTATAGAGAAAATCTGCTTATCGGGGAGAAACCGCACCGTGGTTCCCCGTTTCTGTGATTCCCCGATTACTCTTACCGAATACTGAGGATTACCACGTTCATATTCCTGCTCGAATATCTTGCCCTCCCGGAATACGGTGACATGCAGCAGCTCAGAAAGCGCATTCACGCAGGAAACACCCACGCCATGCAATCCTCCGGATACTTTATAGGTATTCTTATCGAACTTTCCACCCGCGTGAAGAACAGTCATTACAACCTCCAGGGCCGAACGCTTTTCCTTTTCATGCATGTCGGTTGGAATACCCCGGCCATTATCTTCTACCGTGATTGAATTGTCTTCGTTGATCGTGACCGAAATCTGATCACAGTATCCTGCGAGTGCCTCGTCAATAGAGTTATCAACTACCTCCCAAACGAGGTGATGGAGACCTTTTACACCCACATCACCAATGTACATTGCGGGGCGCTTTCGCACCGCTTCCAATCCCTCTAAAACCTGAATGTTATTGGCTGAATAATCTGCGGGAACTTTACCTTTAATATCGCTCATCTGTGACTTTAAGAACCGTCAAAAATAGTCTTTTTGCCCTTATAAAAAAGGAGTTCACGGATACATTTTTAAGCAAAATTTTGACGGCTTTTCCGAGGGATTTTTACTTCCGTGACCGGCCTTTTTTTGTCGTTTTCGGAGTGCTTTTTTCCTCGTCCAGAAGCATCTTCCGTGCCTCCTGAAGTTCTGCCCGCTGTGACTCCGTTACGGTAGGATAATTGATCTTCAAACGCTCAAACATCCGGTAAATAACGGAGGTAATGGCGAGCCGTGCATACCACTTGTCATCCGCAGGAATAACAAACCATGGAGCATGTTCCTGCGAGGTAGCGCTCAGGGCCTCCTCATAGGCTTTCTGATATTCATCCCACAAAGCACGTTCCTTCATATCGCCAAAAGCAAACTTCCAGTTCTTTGTCGGATCATCTATCCGCTCCATAAGGCGCTTCTTTTGTTCCTTTTTAGACAAGTGCAAAAAGAACTTCAGGATGATCGTACCATTCTGGCTCAGGTTCTTTTCAAAGCGGTTGATCTGCTTGAACCGTTTCTGCCAGAACTTGGGACCGATCTTCTTCACTGATCCTATGTCCGGCAGATTCTCATTCAAAACATATTCGGGATGTACCCGGGTGACTAACACGTTCTCATAATGCGACCGGTTATGAATGGCAATCTCACCACGGGCGGGCAACGTAAGATAATGCCGCCAGAAATAGTCGTGATCAAGCTCATGCGAAGTAGGAGCTTTAAAACTGTGCACCTTAACGCCCAGTGGATTAAATCCAGACATAATATGCTTCACCGCACTATCCTTGCCCGCAGCATCCATGGCTTGAAAAATAATCAGTACGCTGTGTTGATTTTGTGCATACAATTTATCCTGCACTTCCGAGAGATGCTTACGCCCCACTTCCATCAACGTTTCAGCCTGAGCTTTATTAACCGACTTCCCGGTATACTCAGTGGCATAATCCGTAAGCCTGATTTTCTTCCCAGGCTTAACCATTAATTTTTTGATCTGTACAGCAAGTTCTTCAGAAATCATATCGAACTGTTTTTTGTTTCGGTTCCTAAACGAAGATACGCTTTTCTTACGGGCCGACTACCGGTCAGAATTCCCCACTCGCACCCCCACCTCCAAACTTTCCGCCTCCACCCCCATTGGTATCTTCAACAGCCACCTTGTTGCCTCCCATGGTCTGGGCAATGATGATGGCTTCTACATTAACATTACTCCACCGCTCGCTCAGCACATTCTCACGTGTAAATCCGTTTCGGGGCGTTTTCAGGTAATGAAGAAGTGCCAAGGTGACCAGGATCAGGAATGCTCCTGCTGCTGTTAACGTGATCTCCGGATGACCGAGACTATAGTAATATTTAAAGGTGAATACAGAAAACGCCACTACAATCAAACTCACACGCAACATCACAATGTCCTTACGGATTATGCTTACATACAGGTATACTATTGGGATAGTAACAGTAAGTACATAAAAGAGAACAGCGAAGGGAATGTCCTGACCATCCTCCAGGTAAAGGTCCATAAGCTCAAGGCTGAGTTCTCGAACCACCAGGTAATTTCCGGCAGCATAAATGACAATCAGACAGTAAGCTTCACCAATCAAAAGACAATTGTACCATGGATCCGTACCCGAACCTGCCTTCAGGGACTTAAACAGAAAATAAAGTGGTATATATAACAGGATAAAAACGATGGGAATAATCTGCTGAAAAATTCCTCCCAGCTCATAAAGCTCATAGAAAAGAAAATACGACACCAGCATCAGTACAGCCAGTGTAGCGATTAAATCAATGTAACGGTAAGCCGCGAAAGCGGTAAGCAGTATACTTACCAGTAACGTAACCCGGACATTAAATTCTGTTATTCCTACAACACCGAGGATGATATACAGAATAGAATGATACAATAATGCTTCTGTCACTCCTGACTTGTAATGATTTTTGCCTGTTATAAAAAACCTGTCGAGAATAAGAAAAGAAACCAAACCATAGATAATTGACAGCGGCCACAAAGTCGCTTCACTTCCATCAATAAACATCAATGCGAGCAAACCGGTAATTCCTCCAAGGGCGATAAGCGAAGCGATAAAAAGCAGAATACGGATAATCAGATTGGGATGATAAAAGCCTGCAGGATATCCAGCTTGTATAGCCGCAAATTGTTCACGTGAGATAATCTCTTGTCCGGACCATTGCTTTGCATCCTTTACTATGTCCAGGTTACGGAGCCACGTTTCATTATATGCAGTTCTCATTCAGCGCGTTTAAAATAATTCTTGAAACGAATAATGAAATAAATAAATCCACCACACGAAGCGATCATATAAAAGAACCAGAGCTCAGGTTCCATGATTGTATCTGCCAGCAGGTAGGTAGTGCCGATATAGGCAAACACAAAGGCATACAGTAAAAACAGAAATGATTTCTTCCAGTGAGCAAAAATGATTGCCAACGCGCATCCCGCATATAAGATCAACAGATAAAAACTGAAAGCACGTTCATCGAAGAGCCCCACTAATGTTCCTATAAAAAATATCAGGCTTCCAAAATTCACATAGGTGAATGTAAAATGTTGCTTAATGGATTTTTTATCCAGCAGCACGGCAATGCCGCTTACTGTCAATCCAAATACAATGGCTGTAATATGCAAATGTTCAGACGAGAAGAAGTCGTCACTGTACCACTTTTGAGGAGACAAACTGATACTCCAGAAAGAAGCCAGCGCAGTAATGGCGAGCGAAAGTACACCGAGATGGTCAAACCGATAAGCGGCATAGAAAAAGAAAGCCGCAGTAATCAGCGTGCTGATGCCAAGATTTTCATCCAATAGATCAAACTGAAACCCTATATATCCCTGCACTGAAATAAAGAGCAGGCAACCCAGCAAAACAATATAGTCGAAATAAGGTACGGGAGGTTTTACCTTCTCGTGAGAATAAGGTGCGGCTTTATTAAATACATAATAGAAACAGATGGTCGTAATGACAAACAATGCACCGATAACTGCAAGGTGTCCCAGCTCACCGATGTTCTCATAGATCAGAATGCCCACCCCCGTGGTAAACAACATCACGCCCAGGTAAAGCAGCGTTCGTAGTTCATAGAAAACCGAAAATACTTTTTTAGAGAGGATTGCCTCAAGCTTGATGTACTGATCTTCGGTAAGAAGATTTTTATCGTGAAGTTCTTTCAGGGTTTCAGGTCGCACGAGGATTAGGTTGATCTTATCCTAAACTTAATGATAAAAAAGTTTAAGGTTTAAAGTTTAAGGTTTAAAGTTTCAACGTCATTAACCTTAAACTTTAATACTGTCCCGTCCGCAGCATTACCAGTGTACAGGCTTCAATGGCTTCAATACCCTTTTCTTCTGCCATCTTTTCAAATTCATCATTTTCAGTTCCCGGATTGAAGATGATGCGTTTCGGTTTTAAACTCAGAATGTAATCATACCATTCCGTCTGCCGTTGTGGGCCGATGTATAATGTAACGGTATCTACGCCTTCGATCTTTGGTTTCGTACGCAGATCCAGTATGGTCTTTCCGAAAACTTCTCCCGAATGAATTGCCACGGGCACCATTTCATGCTTGTAAGCTGTGAGGTTCTGCGCGGCCAGATAGGCATATCGTGCAGGATTGGTTGTTGCTCCTATGATTACTGTTTTCTTATTCACACACTTCGACTTTAAACCTTAGACTTAAAACCTGCAAGCACCGCTTCCGCACATCGCTCTCCGTCCATCGCAGCAGAAACAATTCCTCCGGCATAACCGGCTCCTTCTCCGCAGGGGAAAAGACCTTTTATTTGAGGATGCTCAAGCGTGTCTTTGTCGCGGGGGATCTTCACCGGAGAGGACGTTCTGCTTTCCACTCCAACGATCTGTGCGTCATTTGTAAGATAACCTTTCATCTTACTGCCAAAGTTCCTGAATCCCTGTCGCAGGGCAGAAACAATAGTTGATGGGAGCACTTCTTTCATGTCTACCGAAGTCAGGCCGGGCTGATATGAAGTTTCCAGTAAAGAAGATGACACCCGCTTTTCGGTGAAGTCTGTTAAACGTTGTGCCGGAGCCAGTTGTGTACCACCCGCTACAGAACAGGCCAAATGTTCAATGGATGCCTGAAAATACATCCCTGCCAGCGGTCCGTAGTGCTGAAAAGAACTGAAATCCTTTTCATCTACCGCTACTACAATACCTGAGTTGGCAAATTTTGAATCCCTCCGGGAAGGGCTCATACCGTTCACCACTACTTCTCCGGGTGCCGTAGCTGCAGGTACAATAAAACCACCCGGGCACATGCAAAATGAGAACACACCACGATCCCTGCCATCTACTTTCGCCTGGTGTACCAGCGCATAAGATGATGCCGGAAGAAAGGGCCCGCGGTCTATTGGGCAATGATATTGAATACGATCGATCAGATCCTGTGCATGCTCAACCCTGACGCCCAGCGCAAAAGGCTTGGCTTCAATCAATACCTTTCGTTCGTACAGGAGTTGAAAAATATCACGTGCGGAATGGCCGGTGGCCAGAATGACGGCCTCCGCTTCTATTTTATTTCCTTGTTGCGTAACAACGCCTTTAATAGAATCAGATGTCAGTATGAAATCCGTAACGCGGGTATTGAAGAGAACTTCACCACCGGAATTGACAATCGTTTGTCGGAGTTCGGTCACCAATCGCGGAAGCTTGTTGGTTCCGATATGCGGGTGTGCATCATACAGAATTTCTTCCTTCGCACCATGCGCTACTAATATTTCCAGTATTCTGCGCACATCACCCCGCTTCTTTGACCTCGTATAAAGTTTACCATCCGAGTATGTCCCTGCACCACCTTCGCCAAAGCAATAGTTGGAATCAGGATTAACGATGTGATCTTTATTGATAGCAGCCAGGTCTCTTCTCCGGGCCTGCACATCATTTCCCCGTTCAAGCACAATCGGTTTTAAGCCCAGCTCGATCAACCGGAGTGCTGCAAACAATCCTGCCGGCCCGCTACCCACTACAATAACTCGCGGCTTGTCACCCACCTGAGGCAGATCGGTGGAATAGGTAATGACAGGTTTGCGTTCTTTGGCAGAAGCAATTTCACACTGCACACGCACGATCACATTTCGGGAGCGGGCATCAATGGAACGTTTGACCGGCTGTACAACGGTATTGCCGTCATTTTTCAACTGCAGTTT
>DASXWH010000306.1:0-16011 GCA_036503775.1 Ohtaekwangia sp. | reverse complement strand
GAAAAGATTGGCATTCTCTGGCAAACCCATAACATCACGTCAGCCCATGAACATTTTATTTCAAACCTTATCCGCCAAAAAATAATCGTGGCCATTGACGGGCTTCCGGTTCCCTCCAAAATGGCAAAGAAGATCCTGCTGTTTCTGCCCCAAGGTGAAGCTCACGAATTAGGCCTTCTCTTCTATCATTACATTGTCCGCAAGGCGGGTCTAAGGTCATACTATCTGGGGCAGAACGTTCCGCATGAAAATTTAATCCAGGTGTACGGAGTGCATCAACCGGATTTATTGCTCACCTCTATCACTTCGGCACCTTTCATCGCTATAGAAGACTATTTCAACAAGTTAAATAAAGATTTTCCGGATATTACCATACTTGCCTCGGGGGCACAAACTCATCCATACAAGGCCACCAAAACCGGTAATATCCAAACCTTCACAAACGCGCTCGATCTAAAGCGCTTTCTCTGAAATCGGTTCTGCTGCATTTAACTCTGAAAGCCTGGTTTTATCGGGAATACCCCATTTGTTTTATTTTTTAGCATTATATTTTTGTTTAAGTATTTTTATAAAAAATAAAACAAAAATATAATCTAAACTATAGCAATTGTTATTTTGTTTAATACTTTTGTACAACAATTAAACATAAAGAGTATGACCGCTGTAGAACTTACCCATCAGATTATTAGTCTCAGGGGCACCTTACAAGCATTTACCAGGCGATTTACCCGTAACCGGGAAGAATCACATGATCTGGTGCAGGACACAATGTTAAAGGCCTTGCAGTACCACAACAAGTTCAGGGATGACACTAACCTCAAGGGGTGGCTCTTCACCATTATGCGTAATACCTTTATTAATAATTATCGCAAGAATCAACGTGCCCGCACCTCCAACGACACTACAAAAGACCTGTACTATCTTAATGTAGAAGAGGAACACACCTTTAACCGGCCGCAGGAGAGTATGGAGTTTAAAGAGATCTGGCGTAACATGAACACCATCAAAGAAGATCTGCTTATTCCCTTCAAAATGCATACTACTGGATATAAATACGAAGAGATTGCAAAACACCTGAGTATACCGGTAGGCACCGTGAAGAATCGTATCTTTCATGCACGAAAGGAGATACAGAAAAAATTGCAGGGGTATTGATTTGAGGATTGATTAATTTGATGATTTGGTGATTGTGAATTATCAAATTATCGAATCACCTCATTTCAAATCGATTGAATCATCAAATCAAATCATCATCAAATCATCAAATTGTCAAATAGCTGTAATCGGATCCGGATTTGCCGGATTATCTGCCGCATGTTTTCTGGCCAAAGAAGGATTTAACGTTACGATATTTGAAAAAAATGAAACTGCAGGAGGCCGCGCAAGGCAATTCCAGGCAGAAGGTTTTACATTCGATATGGGGCCAAGTTGGTACTGGATGCCGGATGTGTTTGAGAATTTCTTTGGTGCCTTCGGAAAGAAAACGTCCGACTATTATACACTGGAACGGTTAGATCCCTCCTATCGGATCATATACAATCAGAATGATACACTCGATATACCGGCAAGCATTGAAGGACTTTGCCAGATGTTTGAAAACCTCGAGCCCGGAAGCAGTAAGCGTCTCCTTCAATTTCTGGAAGAAGGAAAAATCAAATACGATATCGGAATCAATCGGCTGGTTTATAAACCGGGTCTATCCCTGCGGGAGTTTATGGATGAGAAAATCATTACAGGTATTTTCAAACTGCATGTGTTTCAGTCCATCTCTTCTTACATAAAAAAATTCTTCCATACCCAAAAGCTAATACAGCTGCTGGAATTTCCGGTACTGTTTCTCGGAGCAAAACCCGAAAACACTCCGGCTCTTTACAGCCTGATGAATTATGCTGACATGGCATTGGGCACATGGTATCCTAAAGGGGGTATACACAAGGTAATTGAAGGAATGGTATCACTGGCCAAAGAGCTGGGTGTGAAGATTGAATTCAACAGTAGTGTAAATCAACTGGAAATGAATTCAACCAAAGCCAAAGGGTTGATCGTAAACGGTTCATTCAGGCCTTTTGACTACATCGTGGCTGGTGCAGATTATCATCATGTTGAACAGGATCTGCTACCCAAACGTTACCGGAAATATTCAGAAACATACTGGCAGCAACGCATTCTCGCACCTTCAAGCCTGATCTTCTACCTCGGTGTTTGTAAAAAAATTGATGGGCTGCTTCATCATACATTATTCTTTGACCAGGATTTCAGTCAGCATGCACATGAGATCTATGACGAACCGCGCTGGCCATCGTCACCCCAATTCTATGTTTCATGTCCATCAAAATCCGATCCGGAGGTTGCTCCACCGGGTTGTGAAAATATTTTCATCCTGATTCCGGTAGCACCCGGACTTGAGGATACGGAGGCTGTTCGTGAAAAATATTTTACGGCTGTGATGGAACGTTTAGAGAAAATGACCGGACAAAATATCCGGTACCATATTGTGTTCAAACGAAGTTATGCACACCGTGACTTTATCAACGACTACAATGCGTTTAAAGGAAATGCCTACGGCCTGGCTAATACACTTAGGCAAACTGCGAATTTGAAACCGACCATCATAAACAAAAAGGTGATGAATCTGTTCTATACAGGACAACTCACTGTTCCGGGGCCAGGTGTGCCACCGGCTATTATATCAGGGCAGGTTGTAGCGGGAGAACTTATTAAAAAACATCGTGAATCTGTACATTAAACTATGAAGGAGATCTTTGATCATGTTTCCATTCGATGTAGTCGGGTAACAACCCAAAACTACAGCACATCCTTTTCACTGGGGATCTTATGCTTAGGCAAAGCGTTACGTGACCCCATCTATTCCATCTATGGGTTTGTCCGGTTTGCCGATGAGATCGTGGATTCCTTTCATGACTATGACAAAAAAGAACTATTGAACCTCTTCAAGCTCGACACCTACCGGGCTATTGACCAGCGTATCAGCTTAAATCCGATATTGAACAGCTTCCAACACACGGTTCATCAATATCAGATTGAAAGAGAATTGATTGATCAGTTCCTAAAGAGCATGGAAATGGACCTTACCCGGAAAACGTATGATCCTCTTGGATTTCAGGAATACATTCTGGGATCTGCTGAAGTTGTGGGATTAATGTGTCTTCGGGTCTTCTGTCCCAACGATACAAATCTATATGAGCGACTTAAACCCCATGCCCGGAGTTTGGGTGCCGCCTTCCAGAAAATCAATTTCCTTCGCGACCTGAATGCCGACTTTGCCGGGATGGGGCGGACGTATTTCCCGGGAGCAGACCTGAATCATTTTGACGAAGCCTGCAAACGTGAGATTGAGCGGAATATCGCTGAAGATTTCCACCATGGATATTCCGGAATCAAGCAACTTCCCAGAGCAGCCCGTTTTGGGGTATATGTAGCGTATGTGTATTACCTTGCGTTGTTTAAAAAAATACGTAACACGCCTGCGAAAATGATACTGCGCAATCGGATCAGCATAAGAAACCGACATAAAGCTACCCTACTCGCCTACTCATATGTAAAACATCACTTAAATTTGCTCTGATGGAAAAGGTAATCCTGGTAGACGAGTTTGATAATGCTATTGGCAGCATGGAAAAGATGGAAGCACATCGTCAGGGATTGCTGCACCGTGCATTTTCCATTCTTCTTTTTAATTCAAAGGGTCAATTGTTATTGCAGAAACGCGCACAAAATAAATATCACAGTGCGGGTTTATGGACCAACACCTGCTGCAGTCATCCCCTGCCGGGTGAAACCATTGAACAGGCAGCCTATCGGAAACTTGATCAGGAAATGGGTATAGCTTTGCATACAGAGCCTGCATATAAGTTTATCTACAAGGCAGCATTGGATAATAACCTCATTGAGCACGAATGTGATCATGTGCTTACCGGAACCTTTGATGGTGTTCCTACCATCAACCATCATGAGGTAGAAGACTGGAAATTTATGGATGTTTCCCTGCTCAGGGAAGACATCGCCCTTCACCCCGAACGCTATACACACTGGTTCAAATTAATTATGAACCATCCGGAGCTTGCTGAATTGGCGGCCTGAGCTGTACCGTTGCGTCTCTGCGACAATTTTATGCAAAAGGCCGATATGCAAACCGGTGATCAACTCATTACCACTGATACCACACTCTTCTGGTTCAGAAGAGATTTACGCCTGGAGGACAATGCCGGTTTATATCACGCATTGAAATCCAATCAGGAAGTGCTCCCGGTTTTTATATTTGATATGGAGATACTGGACAAACTGGAAGATCCGTACGACCGGAGAGTAGCGTTCATCCATAAGTCTCTTCTAATCTTACAGCAGCAACTGGAAAGGCTCGGCACATCACTTCTTGTTATGAAGGGTAATCCGGTTGATATCTACGAACGCATCAATCCCAAGGCTGTATATACCAATCACGATTACGAACCTTATGCACGCCACCGTGATGAGCTTGTAGCTAAAGTACTGGAGGAAAAAGGAAGCATCCTCCATACTTTCAAAGATCAGGTCATCTTTGAAAAAAACGAAATCGTTAAAGAGAATGGATCACCCTATACAGTGTTTACTCCGTACAGTAAACGATGGAAATCAAAACTCAACACATTCTTCCTGAAGAGTTATCCCGTTGAAAAATTCTTTGCAAACGTTAAGAAAGTAAAACCCTTACCGGTTCCATCCCTGGCAGACATTGGTTTTACAGAAACCCATGCTGCTTTCCCGGAACGGAAGATCAAAACATCTATTATCGAAAAATACGATCAGCAAAGAAACTTTCCTGCGATTGAGGGAACAACCCGGCTCAGCGTACATCTTCGCTTCGGAACCGTGAGTATCCGGAAGCTCGCCAGACTTGCCAGATCAAAAAATGAAGTATGGCTCAATGAGTTGATCTGGCGCGACTTCTATGCTATGATACTCTGGCATTTTCCACTGGTTGAACACAAGGCTTTCAAATCAGCCTATGATCGTATTGAATGGCGTAATGACCCGGGTGAATTTCAAAAATGGTGCAATGGTGAAACAGGCTACCCGATAGTCGATGCCGGTATGCGCGAGCTAAACACAACCGGATTCATGCATAATCGTGTACGGATGATCGTGGCGAGCTTTCTTACCAAATATTTGCTGATCGACTGGCGTTGGGGTGAAGCCTATTTTGCTAAAAAGCTTTTGGACTTTGACCTGGCCTCCAACAATGGGGGTTGGCAATGGGCAGCAGGCTCTGGCTGTGATGCTGCTCCGTACTTCAGGGTGTTTAATCCAGCGCTTCAAACTGAAAAGTTTGATCCGGAAATGAAATACATAAAGAAGTGGATTCCGGAATTGAATACAAACAAGTACCCGGAACCTATTGTCGAGCATACCTTTGCCCGTGAGCGGGCACTCAGGATTTATGCAGCAGCCTTGAAAGAATCCTGATAACAATTTATGACGTCAGTAAGTTATTACCTCGAAGAGATTATTGGTAGAGAACCTGAATTAACATGAAGATCTATTCACTTTCCCGAAAACAAGTGTTACCCATTTCGCTTGAGCAGGCGTGGAAATTCTTTTCAGCACCTGAAAATCTCCTGAAGATCACCCCCAACAACATGGGGTTTCATATTTTATATTCATCCGGTGGCGATACCCTATATGCCGGCAAGATCATCATTTACCGGATCCGGGTTTTACCGTTCTATACCACTACCTGGGTAACTGAAATCAGCCATGTACAGGAACCACATTACTTTGTTGATGACCAGCGTTCCGGACCTTATGCGCTCTGGCATCATCAGCATCACTTTAAAAAAGTTGATGCGGGTGTAGAGATGACCGATGAAATAAATTATGCAATACCCTTTGGGTTTATCGGCAGGCTGGCAAACTGGCTCTTTGTCGGGCGACAGGTAAATGCTATTTTTAATTACCGTTTCCGCATACTTGAAACACATTTCCAAGGTGAGTCAACTATGCAAAAAGAATTTCACTGAGGCATGGACGCTATTACCATCATACTTTGTTCCCTGATTGTAATCGGAACGTTTTTGTTCTGGGAGTTTATTGCGTGGTTCACGCACAAATATGTAATGCATGGATTTCTTTGGGGGTGGCATAAATCGCATCACACCGTTCACGACCATACGCTGGAAAAAAATGACTGGTTTGCTGTGGTGTTCAGCTTACCTTCTATAGGATTATTTTATTATGCCACGCTCGTCACCTATAATCCTTACCTGATCGCCTGTGGTATGGGGATACTTTGCTATGGGATATTCTACCTGATCTTTCATGATATTATTGTTCATCAACGCATCCGGTGGCGGCCGAACAAAAGGAGCTCATACCTACAACGGATGATCAATGCCCATTACGTACATCACAGCAAGCATTCCAAAGAAGGCTGTGAAGCCTTTGGCTTTCTGTATGCACCTAAAAAATATGCAACGAAAGACCTTACCCTCAGGAAAAGCCGGCAGGAAACACAGTAGTAGCATTGCCGGACAGCATAAGTCTGTGTATACTTGAATAATAATTAAATGATCAACCTTAAACCTTCGCTTCGCACGTTGCTGACAGCCTGAAGTAGTCTCAATGGAAAAGTACCTCTATCTCCTCATTAATTTCTTCACCATACTTATACCATTCGCGGCTAGCTTTTATCCGAAAGCACCTTTTTATAAGTCCTGGAAATATCTTTTACCTGCCATTCTTATTCCGGGGATCATTTTTGTAATATGGGATGAAGTATTCACCCGAATGAATGTATGGGGGTTTAATGAGCAGTACCTAACCGGAATATATATTGGAAGTCTGCCGCTGGAGGAGATCCTGTTTTTTATCTGTATTCCTTATGCTTGTGTCTTCACCTATTTTGCACTTACTCACCTGATTGAAAGAGATTATCTTTTTCCGCACCAGGAACTGATCTCGAGCCTTACCATCCTGTTATCACTCGTATTGGGAATGTACTTCTTTGAAAAAATATACAGTGGTGTAACGTTTGTATTGCTGGGGCTTACCCTGGCCTTTCAGATGCTGAAGCTCAGAACACGTTACATGGGGCGGTTTTATTTTGCCTTCGCCTTCATACTTATTCCATTCTTTATCGTGAATGGAATTTTAACGGGGTCCTTTACTGAAAAACCGGTAGTGTGGTATAATGATTCTGAGAATCTGGGCGTACGGTTAGGCACAATACCTTTCGAGGATGTTTTTTATGCCATGCTGTTGATCCTGATGAACATAGGAATCTTCGAGTGGTTCAGGGAACGCTATGAAAACAGATAAGCCCTCGTTGACAAGGGCTTATCCAAATAAATTATTTCTTTAATCAATCCTACGCACTGATCGCTTCTTCCAGCCGAACGGATTTCTTTTTGTCCTTCTTTTTGCTTTTGCCTTTCACGGCATCCTCCATGAACTTCTCCGCCTTTCTTTTCTTTTTGTTTTCACGCTTGATCACGTGAGCATAAAGATCTGCGAGCCGCTTGGAGTTTCTATGTAACAGCTTTTTTACTTTTTTGCTTGGTTCGGGAAGTTCCAGTTTGCTGATGGCTTCCTGCATCGAATCATTGATCAGGCTGCGCAGAGCCTTCTTTGATGTTTTTGTTTGCTCCATAAAATGATTGTTGGGATTCTAAGTTAACCATCCGTTATCAAAGTGCTAACAGTTAACAAAAACTTAATATTGATCGGAAAAACCTGCGAATTAAAAGCAAAAAAGTGCTTTTTGACTCCACCTTTTCCTATCCAATAAGTAAGCTTATTCGTAACGCAATGAGTTTACCGGATTCATGGATGCCGCTTTTATGGATTGATAACTTACAGTAAGCCACGCAATCGTTATCGTAGCCAGCCCACTGAAAATGATAATCATCGGATCTACATCGATCCGATATGCAAAACCAGACAGCCATTTTTCCGATACAAACCATCCAAATGCAGCTGCCGGAACAAAGGCAAACAACACCAGCCTGGTAAACTCTTTAGATAATAACAGAATAAGGTTCGGCATGGATGCTCCGAGAGCTTTGCGAATACCAATTTCCTTGGTGCGTTGCTCAGCTGTAAAAGCAGCCAGGGCAAACAAACCCAGACAGGCAATAAAAATGGCCAGTCCGGAAAATACGCTGAAGAGCTGTCCCATCCGTTGCTCAGAGCGGAACAGTCTGTCAAAGTTTTCATCCAGAAATGCATAATTAAAAGGTTCGTTTGCTGTCTGCTGCTTCCACAAATTTTCAATCGCAGAAACCGTTTCAGCTGACTTACCATTGTATCGTATCATCAGATGACTTGCCCGATCCGTTAACCGGATAGCGAGCGGTCTCACTGATGTCTTGAGTGTTTCAAAATTGAAATCCTTGAATACACCTACCACCTTAAGACGCGTAGTTCCTTCATTATCGGTATGCAAGATCTCCTCCTCCAACGGGTTTTTAAATCCAAATTCTTTTACCGCAGATTCATTCAATAGAATAGCTGAAGAATCAGATGGAAAATCTGCTGAAAAATACCGGCCGTCTTTCAATTCAAACTTTAATACACCCTGATGATCATAATCAGCATAATAAACACCCATAATATGATCCTGTTCATCGGCAGCAGCCCGGAACACCGTTGTATTGTTAACTCCGGGGAAAGAGTTGTTTGTATAACTTACCTTCTCCACACCACTCACCTGTCCAACCGAATTCTTGAAGGCCATCATGTTCTTGTCCAGCTTCCATGCTCCCTGCACGATCAATACATTGTGTTTATCGATACCCATGTTTCGTTCCTGCATGAATGTAATCTGCTGGTAGACCACCGCGGTGAAGATGATGAGGCAAATTGAAATCGCGAATTGAAATACAACCAGAAAACTTCTCACGCCTTTGCTCTTCATTCCACTACGCACTTTCCCCTTAAGGACTTCTACCGGGTTAAAGGCGGTCAGGTAAAATGCCGGGTAACTTCCGGAAGCCAATCCCACGAAAAGTATCAGTATCAGTATCGCAGCGAGAAATACCGGGGAGGTAAATACATCCATGGTCAGTTGTTTCCCCGCCAGTAAATTGAAATAGGGTAACAATAAATAACAAGCTCCTGCAGCCAGGATAACGGTGATAATACTATACCAAACAGACTCGGCCAGAAACTGACCAATCAGTTGTCCGCGTAACGATCCTAATGTTTTCCGGAGTCCAACTTCCTTTGCCCGACCGGCTGAACGGGCCGTAGCCAGGTTCATGAAATTAATACAGGCAATAATGATGATGAATATCCCTACTCCCGCCAGCAGGTAAACATACATTAAATTACCTCCAGCCTCCGCCTCATCGCGTGTAGTTGAACGCAAGTGTATGTCCGTGACTTTGATGGAACCATATCCAAAAGCACTCCCGCTGGTATGCAGTTGCTTGAGGTCAACTCCCATAAGTTTTTCCAGTTCCGGACCCACATACTTTTCTGCCATAGCAACAAACTTCTTCTGCACAGCGTCAATGGATGCGTTCTTATTCAAAGTAAAATAGGTGTATAAATTGTTATTGAGCCATTCTGTTCTCTTTAAATAGTCAAACGATGAAGCAGATACCAGTACCTGAAAGGTAATGTGGGAATTGGTGGGAGCATTTTCCGCTATGCCAGTCACCTTGAACGTTTCATTATCACCGCCCAGCGTGATCAGCTTACCGATGGCGGGTTCATTTCCAAAATATTTTTTAGCTACATCTCGGGTCAGTACCACAGTGTTTGGTTCTTTCAATGCTGTTTTTACATCACCTTCCAGTAGTTTATAGCTGAAGAATTCAAAGAAATTAGAATCAACAGCAAAAACCTTATCCTGAATGAATGCCAGATCACCATACTTAACAGGCGCCTGATCACTATTAAAGGGACTTGCAAAGCGTGTTGCTTCTTCTATTTCTGGAATGTCGGCAACCAGTGTGGATGACATAATAGGACATGTAGTAGCCGTATTCACATCCTGTCCGCCAAGCCTCGCATTGAGGTTAACGCGATACATCTGTTCCGCTTTACTATGGAATTTATCATAGCTCAATTCATCGCTGACGTACAGCACAATCAGCATACATGCAGTAATGCCGATGGTCATACCCAGAATATTGATTGCCGAGAAAAACTTGTACTTCAGAATATTTCTGATGGCCACTTTGAAATAATTCTTAAACATATGGAAAGGTTAATGATTCTGAACTTAGACGCGCCCGAAAGGTGGTACGTTGCACTTAGCTGAAAAAATATTAAAAATCAGAGCGTAAAAAAAAGAAAGTCCGAAAGCTTTTAATTTAACCTTCGGACTTCCGGATTTAATTATTCGTCACGCAGGGTATTTACTGGATTCATCACCGCAACCCCCAATACCTTATATCCGATGGTAGCGAAGGAAATGGTGAAAAGCAATCCGATTGAAATGGCAAACGTTGTTATACCCACACCCTGATAATATTTCCAGATGCTGGCCATGAGTGAATTTGCCATCAGGTAACTTAACCCTGAACCCAATACCGAAGCCACCAGAAGAATGATAATGAATTCGGTGTTTACAATACGGGTAATGTTGGCAACTGAAGCGCCAAGCACTTTACGGACACCAATCTCTTTCATTCGTTTAATAATATTCAAGGACACGAGTGTAAACAACCCGGTTGCTGATAACATCATGGCAATTACACCCAGAAAAGTGAACATATACACAATGTTCGCATTCACATTTGTTACTTCATCCTGTCGGCCGGCCATCAGGTGTCCGTTATACAACCGGTTAGGAAACAGTTTACTCCATTGTTCTCTCATATACGTATCCATCGCGGCCACCTGCCCTGCATTGGCTGTTACCACCAATTGACCATATCTTTCTGGCGTGACGTAGCGGATCATCATTGGTTCAAGCTCGCGCCATAACCCCATGGTGTAAACATCTTTCACCACACCTACTACATATAGTTTAACCGTATCCTTCCAGATGATCTCCTTGCCGATGGGTTTATCCAATCCAAAAAGCTCTGCCATTTTTTGAGTGATTATGACAGACTCTTTTTTATCAGTCTCTGAATCCTTGGTGAAGTCTCTGCCCTCCACCAGGGTAAGCTTGAGTGTCGACAGATAGTTATCCCCTACTTCGATGATATCAACCTCAGCCTGTTTGGAATCATGCTTAACCGGATCATGCATGTGGTTGGAATATATTCCACTGCTTGCCCCGGCAATAGATCGCACGGTTGGATTTGACAGCAGGGCATTCTTATAGATTTCAACTTCCTCCGGACTATCCAACCAGGTTATTATACCGGAGTTGGCGTCAAAGCCCAGATCATATTTCTTCTGATACTGTGCATTCTGGGTAAAACCTATGGCACACACTACTGCTATTAGTGAAATCGAAAACTGAAGGCCCAGCAAAATCCGGGTAAAGAAATTAGTCCCGCCAAACTTGAGCTTTCCTTTCAGGATGCTCACGGGTTCAAACTTGCTGATGTAAAATGCCGGATAACTTCCCGCTACAATCCCGGTGAACAGAAGTGTACCGATGAGGAAAATAAAGAATGGCAGGTTATCCATGTAGTGTGGTGTCAGCTTCATGTAACCCCACATTAAATTCCAACCTTCTATTAAAAAGTCAGCAAAGATCAATCCCATCAGCAGCGCCAGAAAACAAACAAATGTGGTCTCCCCGATAAACTGAATGATCAGTTGCTTTCTTCTGCTACCCATTACTTTGCGGATTCCGATCTCCTTTAACCTCCGCGAAGAAATAGCTATGGCCGTATTGGTCAGGTTAAAACAAGCAATCAGAAGAATAAGGATACCCATAATAGCAGATCCCATAATAGCAGAGGCCGGTGGCGCTTCCCATGTCCAGTTCCGCGTTTGTTCAGCACGGTCTTGTTGTGCCATTCCTGCTAAGGGAGTAAGTTGAAATTCAGCTACCTGAAAGTCTTCCCTGACGTCATTATTATTTTTGGTAAATGATTGAAGCTGATTGTGTACTGTGTTCACCCGGCTGGCATCATCGATTTTCAGGAAGAGCGTAGCCTCTCTTTTCCAATCATCATAACGCAGGCCTTCATGCTCATCCTTACAGTTTTCAAAATTCACATAAGAGGTACCATCTCTGCGGTAAAAACTGGAGTTCATAGGCTGCTCTTTAAATACAGCCGCTACTTTAAATTCTTTCAGATCATTACCATTGACTTGCGTGAGGGTTTTGCCGAAAGCTTCCTGTGGTGATCCGAATAACCGGATCGCCATTTCTTCACTGAGAAAAATACTGGTCTTATCCTGAAGATCTGTTGGCTTTCCGGAAATGAAATCAAATGAGAACATCGTGAAGAAGTCCGGGTCCACATAGGATAAATTGGGAGAAAATAAATCATTCTCCAGTTTAATATTGGAGTATGAGTAATAATAACGTGATGACGCATTCACATCCGGAAATGTCTTGTCGACAATTTCACCCAGCGGCATGGCCGCATAACCGAATCGGGTGAGTTCATTTTCAAAATCACGGACAGCGGTTACCCGATAGATCTGTTCCTTGTTTTTATGAACATAGTCAAACGTTGAATCGTACTCATTTGCAAAAAATCCTACAATACAGCACGCTATGGCGATGCCCATTCCAAATACATTGATGATGATGAATAGCCTGTTCTTCATCATGCTTCGGAAGGTAATAAGAAAGTAATTTTTTATCATGAAGGTCGGTTTTACAAATTGAGAAGAGATCTCTGAAGGAGGGGCTACGTACTCCAAAAACTAGGCACAAAAGAAAGGAAACACCAGGAACGTATTACCGCCACGATCCCCCGGGTTTCCTGACTTTTATTATCCTGTAGTGCTCTTGAAAAAACCATGGAGCTTTACACTCCATGGTCACTAACAATACTACTCTAAACTAAATGTGAAAGTGTTCTTTGATGTTTTCGGTCACCACCTTACCATCGAAGAGGTTAACAATACGGTGTGCGTAGTTCGCATCATAAGGTGAGTGAGTAACCATTACGATAGTCGTTCCTTCCTCGTTGAGCTGGGAAAGAAGTTTCATTACTTCTTCGCCATTGGCAGAGTCCAGGTTACCGGTAGGTTCATCGGCAAGTATTACTTTGGGCTTGGCAACTATGGCGCGGGAAATAGCCACACGTTGTTGCTGTCCACCGGAAAGTTGTTGAGGGAAGTGGTTTCTGCGGTGCATGATATTCATACGCTCGAGTACTTCTTCAACACGCTGTTTTCTTTCGCTGGCAGGAACTTTCATATAGAGTAATGGAAGTTCTACATTTTCAAATACCGTAAGCTCATCGATCAGGTTAAAGCTCTGAAATACAAAGCCGATAGATCCCTTACGCAGTTGCGCCCGCTGACGCTCTGAGTATTTTGATACCTCGTGTTCTCCGAAGTGGTATTCGCCACCGGAAGGATTATCCAGCAATCCCAGGATATTGAGCAAGGTTGATTTTCCACAACCGGAAGGTCCCATAATGGCAACAAACTCTCCATCCTTTATTTCAAGGTTGATGCTGTTCAGTGCAGTTGTTTCCACTTCTTCGGTGGTGTAAACTTTTTCAAGGTTTTTAAGTTTGATCATGGCTGGTTTATTTATTCTGTTTTATGGATGTCTGTCAGTCAATTTTAGTTCTACCGCCTAATACTTCAATTTGATAAAATGGTTACGTCTTAGACGGATGTTTCGTGAATGCGGTTACGCTAATTTAAAATCAATACCTCATTGTCACCAAAGTTCTCATACGATGAGGTGATGACTTTATCACCAGGCTGTAATCCTTCCAGTACTTCAAAGTGCTCAGAGTTTTTACGACCTAATTTGATGTCGCGCTTCACAGCCTTATCTTCTCCCTCCATCACAAATACCCAGTTTCCACCTGTATCCTTATAAAATCCGCCAACCGGTAAAAGCAACTCCTCAGAAGACTGACCAAGTTCAATGCGAAGGCGCAACGATTGGCCCCTGCGGATACCTGGAGGTGTCTCCCCTACAAAATTCATATCTACTTCAAAGCGTCCGTTGGCAATGGTCGGATAGATATACGTGATCTCCAGTTCGTAATCTTTATTATTAAACGTAGTGCTCGCATGCAGACCGGTTGTGATACGGGGTAAATACAATTCATCAATCGGCACGCGTACTTTATAACTACCTAAAATATCAACCTGGCCCAGGCGTTGTCCCTGATTAACGTTCTGTCCCACGTCTAATTGCGGGCGTGACAATTGTCCATCCATCGGAGCTCGGATAACCAGGTTATCCAGAATTCTTCCTACACCTTCGAGGTTCAAGGTCATCCGGTTCTCCAACGCATTGATCTCCCGCAATTGCCTGATCCGGTCAATAGAATCACTTCGGTATACTTCATAGGTGATTCTTTTCCGTTCCAGGTTATACCTATAGTCAGCTTCCGTTCGTTCAAAAGCCTGCTTGGAAATCAGCTTCTTCTCATACAATTGCTTTTCACGACTGTATTGTGGCTCCAATGTAGCGAGCTGACTTTCAATAAGGGCCAGGGTCTGTCGTTGCTGAAGGTCATTTTGTGTAATGGCCAATCGGGTATCACGGTTACGGTTAATACTTTCGCTGAGCTGTGCTTCCTGACCTAAGACCTGCAATTCCCGGTTAAGGTTGCTTAACTCGAGAATTATATCTCCCTGTTTCAGCATAGCACCACTTTCAGCCACTACGCGTTTGATCGTTCCGCCTTCTACAGCATCCAGATAAAAGGTACGGCTTGGTTCAACCGTACCGGTTTGGGGAATGAATTCCTGGAACACACCACGGGATACATTTGAAATCGTGATCTTATCCTTTTCAATTTTGAGTCTCTGTCTGCGGTCAGCAAAGATCAATTGCCAGGCAACAAAAATTACAAATACAGAAATTCCACCATAGGTGGCAATGCGTTTCAATGTCCACTTCTTCTTGACGATCTTCTTATCCATTCCTTGGTCGTTATTCGTTGGTTAGTTGTTATTCGTTAATCATCATTCGCTAATCGTGGTGCGAGATAATGATTAAACGGCTAACGATCCCACCCGCAAAGCCAACAAGCGTGCCAAGCACCGGAAGTTGAAATTCCATCAAATTCACAGGGATACTAACCACTTTCTCGTTCACATGTGAACGGACATGTCCGGATACGAACGTGATATTTCAGCCAAAATCACAGCGAATACCGCTTTTTTCAGTATTTAGGCACAGTCTCGCTTTCGGTACACCCTTTGCCCGCATGCGAACACAATTAGTTTAAAGTTTGAGGTTTAAAGTTCAAAGTTGTTAAACCGCCTGCCTTAAACATTAAACCTTAACACTAAACATCGAACAATAATGTCGGACGCCAAGCACGGAAAAATACTCATCGTTGACGATAATGAAGATCTGTTGAAAGCCGCCAAGATGCACCTGAAGCGGCACTTCGCACAGGTGGATATTGAAAAGAATCCGGAGGCTATACCTGCGCTGATGAACAACGAGGATTACGATGTGATCCTACTCGACATGAATTTCACTAAAGATGTGAGCAGCGGAAGTGAAGGGTATTACTGGCTCGAACGTATACTTCAGATCGATCCTTCTGCTGTAGTTGTGCTGATCACAGCATACGGAGATATTCAAATGGCGGTGAAAGCCATCAAAGCCGGAGCAACCGATTTTGTGCTGAAGCCCTGGGAAAATGAAAAACTGCTGGCTACGCTTTACTCCGCGATGCGCCTACGCGAATCGCGTGATGTGATTGAAAATCTCAAGATCAAAAACCAGGAGATCAATAAAACACTGAACAGCCGGTTCAGCGAGATCATCGGGCAAAGCTCCATCATGCAAAAAATCTTTCAAACCATTGAACGTGTTGCGAAAACCGATGCCAATGTTTTGATATTGGGTGAGAATGGCACAGGGAAAGAACTGATTGCCCGCGCCATCCATAAAAACTCCGCCCGGCAGAATGAAAATTTTGCCAGCGTTGACCTGGG
>DASXWH010000305.1:0-4660 GCA_036503775.1 Ohtaekwangia sp. | reverse complement strand
TTATTACCGATCGGTGCAGAGGCCTGTTCAACGTGCGCACCAAGTAAAAGTAATTCCACCTTAACCCGGTCGTTAAAGAAATTATAGTCTGACTTCAACATCGCGTTGAATTTTTTCAAACCGCTTTCTTTAATGATCCCTTTCTGATCGGTGTAGCCTAACGAAAGTTGCTGGCTTGACTTATCTTTTGCAGAACTAAAAGCGATGTTATAATTCTGCAGGCTTCCGGTTTGAATGATCTCATCAAATGCATCCGCACTGGAACCGTAATCACCAATAACAAGTCCTTCCGTATCGAGGGCATCGCGATACTGGTTGGCCGTCATGGTTTCCAGTTTCTTCGACAGGAAGCTTACCCCTCCGGAAGCACTGAAATCGATGCGTGGCTCATCGCTGTTTCGTTTGGTGGTGATCATGATCACACCATTGGCGCCACGTGAACCGTAGATCGCTGTAGCCGAAGCATCTTTGAGTACATCAAAAGACGCTATGTCATTCGGATTGATGAAGCTCAACGGATCGATACCCGGAGTCTCTCCGATTCCTCCCGGAATATTAATGGTAGCTTTTGTTGACCCGCCTTCGATCTGCACACCGTCCACTACAATCAGCGGATCATTTCCGGCACGGATAGAACCCACACCGCGAACACGAATCGTTGTTTCTGCACCCGGGGCACCGCTGCTACCCACAACAGACACACCGGCCACACGGCCTTGTAACAATTGTGCAGGTGCGAGATAAATACCTTTATTAAAATCTTCGGCACCGATCTTGGCCACCGAACCGGTCAGGTCTTTTTTCTGCACCGTTCCGTAACCCACTACCATCACTTCAGAGAGTGATGTGAAATCAGACACGAGGCTGACATCGATTACAGATTTTCCGCTTACGGCAAGTTGCTGAGCGGTATACCCTACAAATGAAAATACCAGGGTAGCACCTTCACTGACGGTAAGTGAGTATTCACCATTAGCGTCCGTGACAGTACCATTGCTTGTACCTTTCTCAACAATGTTCACACCCGGCATGGTGGTGCCATCGTCAGAAGAGGTGACTTTTCCTTTTACAGTTACGCTTTGCGCCTGGGCGGCAGCAGCCAGGGAGAGCAAAACCGCAACGCAGAGACAGAATCGTAGATAAACTTTGATCATACGGTTATTGGGTTTGGGTTAAATGTTTGCAGACGGCTTACACAAACGTGTTCTAGTAATCGTTTGCAATTCACACTAACAAAACAACCGGGTGGTCAAGGCACGGCCAATTTGTGTTTGCAGAATATTGAAAAATATAGACCTTTTAAGAAGCTAAGGTGTTGACAGATAATGATTTGATTTCTTCGTGAGGGGGCTAAAATATCAATGGAATATCGGGGTTCAGGAATCTATATTTGACCGAATTTTTCTGAAACAGCCAGTTCGAAGCGTGAGAAAGTGTGTTTTAAACGGCAGCGCAAATGGCGCGTAATGAAGGCTCTGAAAAGTGATTTCACGATATGTGATTACCGGCAAAGCAGGTTCCAGTCATAGATTATTCAACTTATCTGATTCAGAATGAGGGACGGAAATAGCCTGCCGGTAGACAAGCGCGGAGGTAAGTTAAGATCGATCTATTTTTCAAATTCCAAGTCAGTGGTTCTAATCCACAATGAATTCTTAATCGGATTGTGATTTTCTATTTTGTAGTCGTCCAGGTTACTTTCAAATAAGACAAGAACTCGATCCGTTGTCCCGTCATCAATTATTGTCCCCTTTTGCCCTATTAGCTTCCAATAATTTTCTCTTTCTGAAGTGTCCTTTTTCGGTTTCTTTGTCCCAAGAAATGTTTTGAGAATAACAACTCTGTCTTTCATCGTGTAGAATTACTCCTTCGTTTCCTTCTTTTGCCTCAACGAAACTATCTTCTCCAAAGGACTTTCTTTTCTCCAAGTGATGGTATAGTCTCTGTCCGTCTTGTAGTTAACCAACTTTTTATGCCGTCCTTAGCAAAATAAAGTCGAGTGTGTAATTCGTACGACTCTGCTTTGATGAAGTCGAGTCCGTTGTCGTTACAATACTTTTGTCCTGCTTTCCTGTTTCTATATTTTCTCAAAGCGTCCCAGGAACGAAAAAAGATGTAGACCCCAATCAGTATTGTAAAAACGATTCCGGCAACCATTTCATTTCGATAAGTAGTTAACCCTTTCCGCCATTGTTGGTGTTTACCGCAGCGTCACCAACAATTTAAAAAAATATTTATAGCAAGATAAGAGTTTATCTAAAACTTGTTGGTGAAACCACCACACTACCAGCAACGCAACACCAACAAGGGCGAAATACCGGCTATCAACATTGGAAGGGCCTTTAATTCCAACGCATTGCTATTGTTTCACTTTGTAGTATCGTGTTTCCAATCCTTGTAAATAAATCGAAGCGCATCATAATAGGCAGGAATTGGTTCGGTCATGTGGTCTTCAAAAGGATAATGTTTATACGCGTGTTCAACTTCTTTCAAACTATCATATTCAAGCAGTTTATCAAATTTCAACACATCATCCCGAAAAGTGCCATCCTCATTCCCTACGCTGTAAAAAATTTTCTTACCCCTCATTGATAAACCTGGTAGTTTTTGTTCTGCCAATCGCAAAACATATTTATCACCAAACCACAGTGAAGGACTTATGGCAATATAAGCATCAAACATATCCGTGCGCGTAAGCATACAATTGATTGCTGTAATACCACCAAACGAGTGTCCGGCAAATATTTTAAAAGAACTGGTTTTATAATTTCTCTCTATGTACGGCATCAATTCCTGTTGAATAAAGTTAAGAAACTGTTCATTACCGCCCGATGTCTTGTAGTTAGCAGAAACTTTGCCGTCAAAGTTGATTAAGCTATTGGTAGGCGTGAGGTCTTTTACACGATCCACGCTAACGATACCTACCACAATCATTGGAGGAATAACCTGCCAATGCCTTAAATATTCTATATATGCAGAAAGGATGTGAAAATGATTCTCCCCATCCAGGAGATATAACACGGGCAATGCCTTGTTTATTTCTGTAGAATCGAGCTTTGGAACATGAATGTATAGCTGGCGGTCCTGATTTAGCGCCCGGGAATGTATTACATGCAAATCGTTAGCGATATGATTATATAACTTTGGCCCCTGGGCTGTTGCCTGCGAAGTGAGAAATATAAAGAATATGATGAAATGCTTCATATCGTTAACGAATAGTCTTCCAGCCTCCCTCCCGCGTTGTTGTTTGTGCGGCTGACGTAAGTTCCACCAACATGTTTTCTAAAATAACCAACCTTACACATCAATATCAAATTATAATCAAATACAAACAATTATGTTTCAAGTAACTCTCTTGTTGGTGACGCTGCGCTAAACACCAACAAGGGCGGAGGGCCCCGCCATTGATTATGCATCTTTGTTGTGGGCCGTTTGTATCCTCACTTACAATTCTTTGTGGCAACTCTTTTCAAAAAGTCAGTCTTAAAGGATGAACGTTTCAATGAGTCGTTAAATGTCAATACGTCAATTTTCTGATCTAACTCAGTCAATCTATAAAAGTCTGAAAATTCTGATTCTTCTTTTTTGACCTCATTGTATGAATTTATTTTAATATGATTTATTGACTCTATTTTAATTCGTCCCCTGTTAAATTTAAGGCTATCACCTATGTCATACAAGTCATAAAAAACCGTATCGCCCTTTATGTCGTATGCCCAAATGGAATTTCCACCGGAGTTTGTGCTCAACCCAGTAAAATGTTTGTCATCAATGTAGGCTTCGGAATAATTCCCATCAGAGTCGCAAGAATACCAAACACCGACCATTGTCTTTCGAGTGTCAAGCTGTCCGCATGAAAAAAATATTGACAGTAATATTATCAAAAGTCTATTCATACAAATGGTCCACAACGCTTGTATATAAAACGTACCGGCACTCCAAAATAATAAATTAAAATCAACTGTGCCGGCATGTTTTATATACGTTGTTGCCAGCCGTAGGGTCTTCTCGTCACTTTATTCGTGGTCTGCCTTTCTGTCGATCAAGCTTAGGCTATTCAAAGTATGATATTTTTCTTTCTTCTTCAGTTATCCATGAGTCTGTGTGCTTTTTAGTCTCAACAACTCCATTTATTATCCTAACTGATCCCTTCTTATAGAAACCTTGTTTCGTTATCCAATTTCCATTCTTGTCATATAAAAATCGATAAGTGAAACCACCGTGAGTAATACAATTTCCATGTTCATCATATTCATATTTTACTTCGTCCAAACGACCATCATGCTTAGATACTTTTAATTGCAACAGTCCACGGTCATTGTAAACATATTCCGTCACGAATTCCCCCTTCAATGATGCCGTGTTGTAAATAGAAGTTCTCCTTATGAGTCTATTCTTCTCGAACTCAGATTTACTGACTTCCAAGGCGGTTCTATTTCCAGCTGTGTCATATTCAAATTCAGCCCATTGTCCCGAAGTCCTATTGGCGTCCCAACTACTTTGATACTCTCTAATTGGCTTTATTCTCTGTAAGTAGTCTATGTCTAGAGTCGTATCTACCTTATGAAAAATTATGAGTTCAGATTCGTTTCTTTTAATTTTTTTGCCCACACCTCTTAAAGTTGAATGATTATTAAAAATGAGCTTCCATATGACGCTG
>DASXWH010000304.1:0-3439 GCA_036503775.1 Ohtaekwangia sp. | reverse complement strand
TCTGACTACCAGAGGAGGACGGATCTAATTCCAAACCTTGTGAATACCGTTAAAGGTTATGCAAATTTCGAACAGGAGACATTAACAAAAGTAATCGAAGCAAGGGCTAAGGCAACTTCCGTTAATATAGACCCAACTAATATCACACCAGACCAACTATCCCAATTTCAACAGGCTCAAGAGGGTGTGAGTTCGGCTCTTGGTCGGCTTATGGTCATCGTTGAGAAGTATCCAGATTTAAAAGCTAATCAGAATTTTTTAGATCTTCAATCACAATTAGAAGGTACTGAAAATCGAATTTCTGTTTCTAGAAAGAGATTTAATGATGCTGTATTGGAGTACAACAAGACCATCAAAGGATTTCCTGGAGTAATCGTAGCAATGATTGGTGGATATCAGGAGAAGGCGTTTTTTAAGGCAGCGGAAGGCGCTGAGAATGCTCCTAAAGTAGACTTCGGAAACTAAGATCTTCAAACTCTCTGCTTGCATAGAGAGAAGCCCTGGCGATGGTCGTCAGGGTTTTTATTTTTAAGGTACCTTATGGCACAGTCCTACACAAAAAAAGCCGTCTGGTTAAAGACGGCTTTTTAAAATTCGGTCTTTAGTTATTCAGCCACTAAGCTGTTCTCTAACATAAACTCGGCAATCTGAACAGCATTGGTAGCGGCACCTTTACGCAGGTTATCTGCTACAATCCACATATTTAATGTGTTTGGCTGAGACTCATCTCTGCGCAAGCGACCCACAAATACCTCATCACGGCCGTGTGAATTGATCGGCATAGGGTAGATGTTATTCTTCGGATCATCCTGAACAATAACACCTGGTGTTACCGCCAGAATAGAACGAACTTCACTTAAGTTGAAGTCTTCATAAAATTCAACATTTACGGCTTCTGAGTGCCCGCCAATGGAAGGTATGCGTACCGTGGTTGACGTAACACCAATCGTCTGGTCGTTCAGGATCTTACGGGTTTCGTTCACCATCTTCATTTCTTCTTTGGTGTATCCATTCTCCAGAAATGAGTCGATGTGCGGCAGGGCATTCATATCGATCGGGTGAGGATAAACTTTCGGTCCGTTAACGCCTTTACGTTCATCCATCATTTGCTGAACAGCATCTTTACCGGTTCCGGTTACAGACTGATAGGTAGAAACAACTATTCTCTTGATTTTATATTTTTTGTGAAGTGGTGCCAGCGCCAATACCATTTGAATGGTAGAGCAATTCGGATTTGCAATGATCCGGTCATCGATAGTGATCACATTGCCATTGATCTCGGGCACAATCAATTTTTTGGTTGCGTCCATTCTCCAGGCAGAGGAATTGTCTATCACGATCGTGCCCACTTCAGCAAATTTGGGAGCAAATTCCAATGAAGTACCACCCCCGGCTGAGAAGATGGCAACATCCGGAGCAAGCTTGATGGCTTCCTCCATACTCTTGATTGTGTATTCCTTACCCTTAAACTTTATGATTTGCCCTACCGATTTGGCAGAGGCTACTAAATACAGTTCATCAAATGGAAAACTTCTTTCCTCTAATACTTTGAGGATTTCCTGGCCCACCAGTCCGGTGGCTCCTACAACCGCGAGTTTCATTTTTATTTTTATTTTTAGAAAAGTTTGCAAAAATAATGCTTTCCCGTTGTGCCTATGAAACAGACCTTACAAATATTAAGTTTTTCTTTTCTGAAAACGTTTACGGAAAAGATTTTTCTAACACTTATCCTGCTGGCGATCGCCCAACAAGTGTTAGCACAATTCAATGATAATTTTGACGATGGCAGCTTGTCTTCAGACCCGGTATGGTCTTTTGATGAGACCCGATTTACCGTTTCGGCTGGGCAACTACGGTTGATGGCTCCCCCTGTAGCAGACGTTTCGTACCTGACAACAGAATGTGCTGCAATCAATGGTGCTTCATGGGAGTTTTACGTCAGATTAACCTTTAACCCCTCGAGTTCGAATTACTGTCGCATATACCTTACTTCTGATCAGGCGGATTTAACCGGCACCGTAAATGGTTATTACGTGATGATAGGCAATACCGCAGATGAGATCAGTCTTTACAACCAAAGCGGAACATCACGGGTGAAGATCATTGACGGAACTGATGGCAGGTTAAACAACACAGCCTCTGAAATGAAGATTAAGGTCCTGCGTGACGATGAAGGCAACTGGCAACTTTTCTCCGATGTTGGGCTAACCGGCCATTTCATATTGGAGGGAGCAGCCAGGGATGAAGAACATTTTTCGTCATCCTACTTTGGAATATTATGCACCTATACAGCCACCCGATCCGATCGATTTTATTTTGATGATATTATCGTTTCAGGAAATCCCTATATCCCACCACCACCCGCGGAATACAAGGATGTAATTATTACCGAAATTTTCCCTGACCCGGCTCCACGGGTAGAACTTCCCGAATCAGAGTTCCTTGAAATTTATAACCGCAGTGAAAACAACTTCAATATTTCAGAGTGGCAGCTCGCTGACGGGACATCCGTAGCTTCATTACCAAACTTTTCTTTATCGACTGGCAAATATCTTATTCTTACATCAACGTCATCTGTTGCTGACTTTGTTTCCTATGGTGATGTCATCGGGGTTCCAGGTTTCCCATCTCTGAACAATGCGGCCGATGCTGTCACACTCCGTTCAACTACGGGCCTGCTCATTGACTCAGTACGGTATGAAAGCTCATGGTATAAAAGTGACATCAAGCGTGAGGGTGGCTGGTCGCTGGAGCTTATTGATCCTGCTAATAAATGTGGTGAAGAAAACAACTGGACTGAGTCAGAAGATACAGCCGGAGGAACACCCGGAAAGATAAATTCCGTTCTCGCTGACAAACCCGATGTAACAGGCCCGCTTCTTCTTTCTGCTATTCCTTCTTCAGCCACAGAGTTGCTGGTGTATTTCAATGAAAAACTTTCCAATACATTACCGGACAGTCAACATTTTACGGTGGCCCCCACAAACCACGTTTTAACAACAGCATTTCTGGATCAGGGTATGAGAGTATTAAGGCTTCAGCTCGCAGAACCTTTGCAACCACGAATTTTATATTCGCTATCATCAACCGCTGTTTACGACTGTGCAGCTAATCTCCTTCAGGCCGGAACGAGCACGGTGAGTTTTGCTCTGCCGGAAACTTCAGATACACTTGATGTTGTGATCAATGAAATACTTTTTAATCCAAAACCAACAGGCGTTGATTTTGTAGAAATAGTTAATGCTTCTGAGAAGTATCTGAATTTAGAATCCTGGGCTTTAGTGAATTCGGAGAGCAAGGAGCATACCCATAAAATAACAGATGATAACATTCTCTTTGGGCCTGGGGAATACCGTGTGTTGACAACAGACAAAAATGTTCTTATCGGAGAATACCTAAACACGGCCGAAGACAGGGTGATAGAGGTAGCGTCACTTCC
>DASXWH010000303.1:0-14285 GCA_036503775.1 Ohtaekwangia sp. | reverse complement strand
CGGAAATACAATGATCAGCAGGATTGTTGGAATATCAGACACCGGAAAAAAAGTAAGAACCAATCCGCTGATCAGGAAGGCGATGCCTGAACGAAAGAACAAAAATGAAAAAATAGTTCTCACCTGATTCCACGTAAGCTTCATCGACAGGCCAATGAAGAGTAACACCAGGGGAGTCATCATCAGGCTAAGCCTGTCTATACTTAATCGCATAAACTCAGGAAACGCCAGGTAATCAAGCCCGAATGTCAGCATAATAATAGCGGTGATAATAACGAGGTTTACGGGTTCATTGACCATAGAGAGAAGCAGGTCTTTTATTTTTCCTTTCCCTTTCGGAGCATTTTCATGATGCGTATCGAAGTACCATTTCATGGCGATGGTATAGGAAATAATGAGTACGAAGATTTTATTCCCGACATCCGCAAGCGCAGCCATGGCTAACGGTTCCTGTCCGCTGTATTCCATGATGAAAGGAAAGCAGGAGAGTCCCGGTGCAAGGGAGGGTATTAGCATGATTAACGTTCTGTATTGATTTACCGGGATATTAAAGATGGGGCGTAACGGGAGCCGGTCCATCAATAGGTACAACACGATGTTGAACCCGAGCGACAGGATGGGGATGACAATAAGATTGGATTTGAAATCGATTTGTAACAGGGCTATGAAAATAGTGGCGGGCAGTGCAAGGCTTAATATCAGTGTCTTGATCCCTTCCCGCTGATCTTTGCTTTTTATTTTATTCCGGAACAGGAAGCCGATTACAATCAATAGTAAAAGTGATATGGTTTTTATGGCGGCAGAACTCATACGTATTTCGTGTAGAATAAATGGATACTTAAATGGCAGGAATGAAAACAGCCATTGCAAATCAAGGCAGAGGGTAACGGACCGTGCACTGACTGCAATGGCGTTTTCAGCAGAATTTTAACTTACGACTTCGTGAAGTGTTTTTACGAACAGTTTAAGTTCATCCATGGTACCCATGCTTACCCGGCCGTAAGGTTTATCATGAATATCATATACCCGGATGCCGACACCTTTGGCAAACATTTTTTCCATGAAGTCTTTGGAAGGCATCTGAAGCGGAAAAAGAATAAAGCTTGTGTACGATGGAATGGGATTGAGGCCAGCCTTCTTCAACTCTTCGAATACATACTCACGATTCTTTTTATTGTTGGTGCGTGTGTAGGTTTGAAATTCCATGTCTTTCAGGCTGGCCATGGCACCCTCCAGTGATGTTACACTGATGCCCATCTCGGTGCGTACAAGGTCCTGGATCATTTTAATACGTTCAGGCTTGGCGATCATATATCCCATGCGCAATCCGGCCATGCCGTGAATTTTAGAGAAGGTTCGGGTTATGATCACATCGTACCCTTCGCGAATCATCCCCACCGCTGTTTGAGAATCCGGTTCATCGAGTAATTCCAGGTAGGCTTCGTCAATGAATATGGGTACTTTCGAGTTTACTTTTTTACACAAGGCTTTGATGTCTTCAATAGGGGTAAGCGTTCCGGTGGGGTTGTTGGGATTGCAGATGTAAACAAGTTTGGTGTCAGCATCAATGGCATCGGCCATGGCCGGAAGATCATGTGCATAATCTTTTTTCAGTGGAATATTTTTCCAGGTAGCGCCAATGGATGTTGCGGTATTGACCAGCGACATATAGGACGGATCAGCCGAGATCACGTTACCCCCTTTCATGCACAAGGCAAAGGCTACTTTCTCCAGGATGTCTGTTGAGCCCGCAGAGATCATAATATTTTCCGGAGTTACTCCTTCCTTTTCAGCGAGGAGTCCCATCATTTTAAATCCGCTGCTGTAGACATATCGATTTCCCTTTATTGCACTTTCTGCTATAGCAGCTACTGCTTTTTTGGATGGTCCCCAGGGGTTCTCATTCGCCAGTAGGCGCGCTTTTAAATTTTCCAGTTCAGGCGGAGCAATATGATACTGTTCGAGTAAATGATATTGACCTTTGAAGGGTTTCATCCCGAAGGCAGGTTTTGCCTGAGTGATGGAGGGAAGACCCAGTGTAGCCATCAATCCACCGGCCGTTACGGCACTGTTCTTTAGCCATGTTCTTCTGCTGATGTTTGTTGTCATAGTTTTTATGTTGGTGGTAACCGAATTAATTTCGAAATAGTGAGAGAGTCTTTTTTTAGAATTACTTATTCATCTTCGTCAACCGGATCCGCATTCACGCCCACGTTGCCAATGGCTACTGCATCATCTTCGAGCAGTACCTGCACGTAGGCATCGTATTCATCCAGTCCGTCATAGAACGTTTTGTCTGGGATCACAAAGAATTTGGATGTGCTGAATTCACCGGTTTCACCATTGATCGGGTAGAGTGAAATCAATTCGGTGTCTGAAGCGGCATCCGATTCTCCGGCAAAAATCCCGGAAGGATAAACATCACCTTCAATAGTGTTGTAGAGTGAGATCTGAACAAGGGTACCACCGGTATTGTCTTTCCAGAATACGATACGGCCATAGATATCATTCGCATCAGCGGAGGATAAGGTGTAGGCTTTAAAGGTGGTTATTGTTCCACCTCCTGGAGCAGCACTCATTTCAGGTTCTACTTTATCCTGTTCACAGGAAGTTGTGAACAGGAATGTCAAAGCAGCGATAGAAAGCAAACAGATTCTTTTTATTGAAGTTGGTTTCATGATTTTCTGAATTAGAAGTTGAACAAAACACGACCATAGTAGTAAGCACCGTTTGAACCTTGTTGTGCATTTGAATAGAGATAGAAACCTCTGTTCTCAGGGCGCATCATGTCTGGATACTTATCGAAGATGTTGTTGCTACCTGCCGAGATCCGGATGTTTTGAGTTAAGTCGTAACTTAAGCTCAGATCAAATACAGTTTGTGCTGAAAATGTCTGATCATAGTAATTTCCATCAACATCAGTTGAGGTGGACAATTCCGTTACTTCACCGAAGTAGGTTCCACGGAGCATGGTAGAGAACTTCTTTACCCGGTAATTGATAGTACCAATAAACTTGGTGCGTGGTGATCCGGTTTCAAACTGTCCGATAACTTGACGGTTAAGGTATTTTTCAACCAGTTCTTCATCGGTAAGATTTTCTACATTCAGGTCAACGATATTCTTTTTCAGCAATTCATTCTTCATCAATATTGCAGCCAGGCTAAAATTGATTTGCGATGTATTGGTGAGACTTGTAGTGTAGTTACCAACCAACTCCAATCCTTTTGAACGAACATCACCACCGTTTACAAAAAACTGAGCTTCACCCTGAGGCCCGATTACTTCCTCATAATTGTTACCCACCTCAGCGGCATTGAACGTGTTTGTTCTGAAGATGCGGTCATTCACATCAATCTGAAATGCATCTGCGGTAAATTCAAGACCGATGATCGGTTGATACGTTAATCCGAAACCGTAGCTCATGGAGCGTTCTTCGGATAGCTCGTTAATACCAAGTACACGGGCCGCAGTGCTGTTGGTAGGATAGGTAGTGTAATCTACAGGCTGAGGAATTCCGTTTTCGTCTGTAACAAATACGGTGGCAGTGTGTGTGTAATTTAACTCCTGCAAAGACGGAGCACGAAATCCGCTGGAGATAGACGCACGAACAGCAAGATTCTTTGCTATGGTATAACGTGCTGCAAATTTTCCGGTAACTACACCTCCAAAGTCGGAATAATTCTCTACGCGAGCGGCCCCGGCAACCAACAGGTCTTTTGTGATTTCAAGTTCAGCATCCACATAGGCCGCCAGGTTCGTTCTGAATTCATCACGTTCGTTCTTTGGCCCAAATCCAGCGAAACACTGGCAGTTTGGTGAGAATGATTTAATTTCAATTTTATCACCCTTACTGACCGCAATTGGGTTCCCATTTTCATGAACAATAGGTGTGCTACTGCCGTCTTCCAGGGGTTTTCCGTCCGGACCAATCAACAATCCATCTTCACCTACGGTCAGAATACCGGCCTCGCCATAAGTATAGCTTTCTTCCTGGCCTTTGAAGATCTTATAATTCTCTACACGCATTTCGGCACCAAAGGCAATGTTTAGTCCATGTAAAACATCTTTAAAGTAGCGTGAGAAATCCAGGTTGGTAGAGTTCTGCATAAACTGATGTGTTCCCAGATTCATGGCAATTGGTGTGTTTGATCCCAGCGAAGCATTCATTGTATTCACCATGCCGATCCGCATACGGTTACGACCAAGCGAGTTGCTGAAATCCATATTGAATGAACCGGCCTTACCTTTGATACCAATAGTAGTGGAAACATCAGATGTGTTTGAATTCATTTGCGGCCTGAATCCATTGGGATAAAGCAGATAGTTGAAACGGTCGGTTTGGGCAGGTCTGCGGAAGTAGCATGAGTAACCTTCAAGGAACTTGTATGACATTCCGCCAAAAGCATATAATGTTGTTGTAGAACCTAACCCAAACTCTGCATTATAGAACATGCTTCCCATGGTAATAGCCGGCATACCGGCATACACGGCAAAGTCTTCAGGCTTCAAGCCGCGGGCCGCCATAAGGCCTTCAGAGGTCTGCAGAGAACTTACAAGTGCATCATTACCTTCACCCATAGCCGCGATTAATTCAGGATTGGTAACTACTGGATTTCCGTTTTTATCCGTGCGTTCGTTGTTTAGGTAAGTAGGATCGTATACTTCCCAGTCATTTACAAAAGGCCTGAGAGTTGCTCTGCGTTGAGTAAGCTCTCCGGATAAATTGATGAAGCCGCGTTGGCCTATTGATAACCCATAATTAGCGGTAAGTTGATAATTGTATCCATCCGGATCGCCTGCATTGGTTAATTCACCCGCATCACCACCGGAGTTCAGATATCCACCACCGGTCATACTTCCGGTTAATTTGTCGGTGCCTTTCTTCAATACGATATTGATTACTCCTGCAACAGCATCAGAACCATACTGGGCTGCGGCACCATCACGGAGAATCTCAACACGTTCAATGGCTGATGCAGGTATGGTCATCATGTCCACCGAAGTAGATGGACTACCAACGGCTGTGGTGATGATTAAAAGCGCGGCCGAATGTCTACGTTTTCCATTAATCAGTACGAGGGCCTGGTTGGGTGCCATGTTCCGAAGCTGAGCCGGATCAACGTGTGAATCCAGGTCACCTCCTTGCGAACGAACGGCATTGAAACTGGGCGCCAGGTAGGTCAGCATTTGCGCCAGATCAATTTGTGGCAATTCCCCCATGATCTCATCAATAGAAATTACATCAACGGGAACTGGCGTTTCAATTTTAGTGCGTCCCACACTTCGGGTTCCCGTTACTACGATCTCGCTGAGTTCATTTAATGATTCTTCCATTGGAACATCGAGGTTTGCATCTGTACCCACGGTGAGCTCTTTTGATTTTAGTCCGATAAAGGAGAATACCAGAATATCATCAGGTGATGCTTCAATGGAGTACTTCCCTTCGGCATCGGTAAGTGTGCCCTTTCCTGTGCTTCCTTTAAGGATTACACTGACACCAGGTATGGGAGTACCATCGGTGGTTGAAGTTACCTTCCCGGATATTTTTTGCTGAGCAAACACGGCTGTGCTGCTGACTATTATTAATAGGAGTAGATATTTTTTCATGTGCTTCATGTTCATTGATTAACTGCGTTAAGTGTTGAGAAGACAATACACGACCGTTCCGATACATGTATGATATCGGGATTCGTTACCGGAAACCGGTGCCCTTAGCAATTACATGGTCTGTCAGACCAGACGAAGTGAGAAATGGTAACTCAGACTTTTGAGCGTTGTAGAGATTTGATCATATGCTTCATAGTTTAGGTTTGTATCCTGCTGATTCATTACCCTGCATCATACATTCAATCCGGTATGTTGCTCAGGTAATGTTGAAAGAAATGTTATCCGTTATTTTTCTTTCTTCATTGAAAGGTAGTTTCAGATCACGCACAGGACAATCCGCATTTTTACGTAGAGCGGTATGGAAAAATTGCGGAGAGATTATTACGTGCTACGCAGTAAAATTCAGAATGTGATTTTTTGCAACGTTAGCATTAACTCCACATGAAGGTATGCTGATGATTTTCTTTTTGGCGCGTCACGTTTACCCGGTGATAAGGTAGATGTTCATATAAGAACTGAGAACAGGTCTGAATGATCTGTTCTGCGCAATGGTTTGAAAATCGCTTAGAGGCGAATTTTCAGCTCACTGATTTTAGAGATGAGTTCTGTAGTGTTTTTGAGATTGAACTTGCCAAGAATATTAGCCCGATGGGTATCGATTGTTCGGGGACTACAATCCAGCCTAACGGCAATTTCTTTGCTGGAATTTCCTTCCATCAGGTATTTGATGATCTCTTTCTCCTTTGTAGTAAGGAAAGGCGCGCCACGGTAATTCTTCTTATAGAGATTTCCAATGAGGAGATTCGAAATTTCGAGAGAATAGAATTTCTCACCACTCAGTACTTTGTTAATCCCCAGCATGATCTCTTCAGGTTCTGAGTCCTTATGAATATAGGCATCGATTTCAGATTCCATGGCATTCAGAATATGAAACTCCTCTTTGAGGGATGTCAGTATAATTACTTTTATGGTAGAGTTATTTTCCTTGATGTAGTTGGCTACATCGCTGCCAAATTCCTTGTTCAATGAAATATCGATAACGAGAAGGTGGTTATTCAGTTTGGGGATCAGGGGTTGTAATGAGCTGAATGATTTATATTCGCCTGCAATTTCAATCCGGGGTTCCTGCTTGAGAAATGCAACAAGACCCATTCGAAACAAGACATGGTTATCGGCAACAACTACTTTTACCATGTTAGTAAATATAACCCATTGGTAATGTTTTGAAAATATAGATGAGAGCACAATGATGTTACAACCGATGCAAGTGAATACCAGCAATCGATTGAATTAAAAATCAATGACGTTGCAATGGATTGCGATAATAATTCAGATTTAATTCATTCCAGGAAGAGCATCGAAGCAGATGCTAGGATTTATTAGCCAACTGACCACAGGCTGCATCAATATCCTTTCCCCGACTCTTTCGGATACGAGTGGTTATGCCATGGCTTTCGAGCAGGTGCATATACATGTTTAAGGATTCTTCTGAGGCTTGTTGAAATTCTCCGTCATCAATAGGGTTGTATTCAATAAGGTTAACTTTGGAGGGAATGATCTTGCAGAATTTCAGCAAGGCTTTAGCATGCTCTTCGCTATCATTGATGCCTTTCCAGACAACGTATTCATAGGTCGCTTTTCTTCCGGTTTTCTCATACCAGTACCGGAGCGATTGACCGAGTTCTTCCAATGAATTCGTATCATTAATAGGCATGATGGAGGAGCGTGTCTTGTCAATGGCGGCATGCAGGGAAACGGCCAGATTGAATTTTACACCATCATCAGCCATCTTTTCAATCATCTTGGCAACGCCAACGGTTGAAACGGTAATTCGTTTGGACGCCATATTCAATCCCTTCTGTGACGTGATCTTATCAATGGCGGTGATCACATTACTGTAATTCAGCAAGGGTTCTCCCATGCCCATGAAAACAATATTGGTTAACGGCCTTCCGAAAAAGAGTTCAGCTTGTTCCTTTATGGCAACCACCTGGTCATAAATTTCATCGGGACTTAAATTCCGTTGCCGCTTTAACCGGGCAGTTGCACAGAATTTACACGCCAGACTGCAACCCACCTGCGATGAGACACACGCGGTAATTCTCTTTTCGGTAGGTATTAAAACAGACTCCACAACCATGCCATCGAAAAGTGTCACCGCGTTTTTGATCGTGCCATCGGCACTGCGCTGCATATGGTCTACCTTGATGTGATTGATCACAAAATGCGCTTTCAGCATGTCTCTTAATCCGATCGACAGGTTTGTCATCTGATCAAAACTTTTGGCTGCTTTGTTCCAAAGCCACTCATAGACCTGCTGTGCACGGAATGGCTTTTCACCATGTTCGGCAAAAAAGGTTTTTAACTCGTCTAATTTGAGCTTCCGGATGTCACGCTTCGCACTCGTTTCTACCATGGTGCAAAGGTAACTAAAGAACTTTAACCTTTCATTTGGAAGGTTAATGGAGGAACAGCGAGATCTATTTGATCCGCAAAAATACTTTGGTTTCGCAGGCCCGGGCGGAATTGGAAATGATCAGTGAATCGCCTTCAAATTTTTCCACCGTAAAACCTTCAATAATGGTTCTGGATTTCTTATCCAGGAAATACAGTGACTGACCATCGTATTTATAGAGGAACGATTTTGAGTTGTACGATTTTTTGCGGCTGACAATTTTGGTACTTTCTTCAGCAGCATTGTTTTCTTTAAGCTTTATAATCTGTGGTGTGGGGCCACCCATGTTTTTCATATCACCCAGTACCTCTTCCACGCCCTCATCGTTGAGTTCTATATTATCATCCAGGCAACTTGTTTGTTTCATCAGTTGCCAGGTTCCAATGATGGATTGACACTGACCGATGGTTGCACAGGCGCACCACAGTATCAAGGCAGTTACAATCGGTTTCATAAACAGTTGGGTTTAAACCAAAGTTACTCAAAATTCGGGCCAGCTACCAGTCGTTTAGAGAACATGATATTCTTGCCTGGAATAGCGGTTCAGCATTGTAAAACTCGGTTTATTAGTCGAAATTTTCGCCCTTCAAAATCAGCGTATGGAAAAAAGCAGTGCCGTTGTTATTACAGGCGAATATTTAAATACAAACAACGCCAAGACGGCTCATGGATTAATTCGCGGAACAGATCGGTTTTCTATCAAAGCCATTATTGATGAAAAGAGCGCTGGAAAAGATGCCGGTGAAGTACTCGATGGCAAAAAAAGAGATATTCCTGTCTACGCGTCCCTTCAGGAATTTATAAAATCCGGAAACCAGGCAACGTATTGTGTCATTGGGGTAGCGACTAAAGGTGGTGTTATTCCCGAATCCCTTCGCATCATTTTAAAGGAAGCGCTTGAAAATGGCTTTAATCTGGTTAATGGCCTTCACGAATACATTGCCGATATACCTGAGCTGGCCAATCTCGCCAGGCAAAAAGGTCTTGAGGTAATTGATGTGCGTAAACCCAAAACCATAAAGGATCTGCATTTCTGGTCAGGTTCTATCCGTGAAGTGAAGTGCCCTAAAATAGCTGTGCTCGGAACAGACTGTGCACTGGGTAAGCGAACAACAACCCGTTTTCTGGTTGAAGCCATGCGCAATGCTGGTTATAAAGCCGAAATGATTTACACCGGACAAACCGGATGGATGCAGGGAGCGAAGTATGGTTTTGTTTTTGACTCCACGCTAAATGATTTTATCTCTGGTGAGATGGAACATGCGGTTGTAAGTTGTTACCGTGATGTAAAACCGGATATCATTTTTATTGAGGGGCAGTCTTCCTTGCGCAACCCGAGTGGTCCTGCGGGTGCAGAGTGGATTGTTTCTGCTGAGGCAGATGGTGTGGTACTTCAGCATCATCCCAGGCGGAAGCAATATAAAGACATGGAATATTATCCTGCGCTTATTGCTGAGCCAAAAGATGAAATAGCATTGATAAAAATGTATGGAGGTTCAACGGTTGCCCTTACGTTAAATTCCGCCCGGATGAATCTTGAAGAAGCGCGTGCTGAAGCCATAAAATTTGAACGTGAACTGGGAATACCTGTGGTACTTCCATTAGAAGATGGCGTTGACGGACTTGTTCCCTTGTTCAAAAAAATGATCGATCAGTATAAAAAGTAACATACCTATTCATGACAAAGATTAAGAACATTTCGGTTTGGAGCGCAGATCTGGTAAATACAAAACCATATACCATAGCGTTTAAAACTATTGAAGAAGTTAAAAACGCATTTGTAGAGATCACACTGGATAATGGAACCACAGGAATAGGTGCTGGTAACCCCAGTGAATTTGTGGTGGGTGAAAGCCTGGAGCAAAGTATTGAAGCACTCGAGGAAAAAAACCTGGAGTTTTTAATTGGCAGGGATATCCGGGAATTCAATCAGCTTCTTTATGAGGTATGGAAGAAATTTCCTGAGAACCCTGCAGCACGTGCGGCTTTGGACATTGCTCTTCATGATGTGTTTACAAAATACCTTGATGTTCCGCTGGTAAAATTTCTGGGTCAGAAGATCAAGAAACTTCCTACATCGAATACGATCGGTATCAAAAATGTTGAAGAGACATTAAAGGAAGCTGAAGACTACATCAAGCGTGGATTCAAAGCCATTAAGGTAAAGGTTGGAAAGGATCTTGAAGAGGATGTAGAGCGACTGATGAAGTTGAGAGAAAAAATTGGTAACGGCATAGCATTGCGTGTAGATGTTAACCAGGGATACACGGTTCATGAAACGATTGAATTGTATGGAAGAACATATGATTATCTCAACATCGAATTGTTTGAACAGCCTTTACCCGCGCACGATATTGCTGCCATGAAGGGGCTGCCGAAGGAAGTGCGCCATGTGATTGCAGCCGATGAATCACTGATTACACCCGTTGACGCCATTGAATTAGCACAATCACCGAGAGCTGCCGGAATTTTTAATATCAAGTTGATGAAGTGTGGAGGTATTAACCAGGCGTTAAAAATAAGTGATATCGCTACCCACAAAAATGTGGAACTGTTTTGGGGATGTAATGATGAAAGTATTGTAAGTATTACCGCTGCACTCCATGCGGCTTATGCCTGCCCGAATACCAAATACATTGACCTTGACGGGAGCCTTGATCTGGGCAAGGATATAGTTAAAGGCGGGTTTGTGCTGAAGGATGGTTTTATGTACTGCTCAGATAAACCTGGCCTGGGGGTTGAACGAATTTAACGTACCGGTTCTAATTCATAATCAAGAAAAGCGGGTCCATTTGAGCCCGCTTTTCTTTTGTAACTATTATTCCTGAATCAAATCTTTATCAGTAAAGAATTTGTCATGGAGCTTATTGTACTTATCCAGGTGCTCATTTTTTATCTTTTCTCCATTCACTTCAATATCACCTTTTGTGTCCCAATGGATGTTGTTGATTTTATCACCGGCTTTCAGGTAGCCATCCTTTATTAGCTCTCTCTGAAGTTCAGTTTCAAATTTCTTCATATTCTCTTCCATGCGCTTCATATTTTTGTCGAGCGCTTTCAGTTGTTCGGCATGATCTTTTTCCCATCGGTTTAAATCTTCGTTCATTTTTTCCATAGCCTCATTGTGCTCGGCCATGGCGCGTGCATGTTCTTCCAGATTGCTGACCATCATCTCATGATGAAGTTGTTGCTGAAGATGGGCAGCCTGTTGTACCATATCTGCGTTCATTCTGGCGTAACCCTTCGTGTTCATTTCTTTTTCCAGATTTTGTTCAAGTTCCTTCATCATCCGGTTAAAGTCTTTTTGATTCTTTTTGTAGAAATCACCGAATTCTTCCCTGAACTTTTTCTGAAACTCTTCACTGAATTTTTCAACATCACCGTGATGCCAGCCAAAATCTGTACCGGGTACGGTATCGTATTCATAAATAAAATCAGGGAAAGGTGGGATCATCTCGAAATCAGCAATGGCCGGAGGTTCAGGTATTTCGAAATCGTGATTGAAAACCAGGTCGTCAAAGGCGTCAACATCATAGTTTTCGATGATTTCAGTGTGAGGCTCTCCATTTGCATCGATCGTAGTGATTTCTGTGCGCGAATAACCGGTGTTCTTATCCTTAGTATGGATAGAGGTGTCCTGGAGGGAAAGTGTAGCGTTGTTAACAACATTATTTTCCGGCTCATCTATTCCCTTGGAAATAGTAAGCCAGGAAGCGCAGATCAATCCGGTAACCAAAAGCACAGCAGGGATGATTCGACTCTGTGCTGAGTAATTTTTTACTGAATTTTCCATAAGTCTTTTTATCCGGTTAAGTAGCCTGTTTTTATTTTGAGCAAAGCCAAGTGCTGGGTTAATGTTATTCATTCTTACTTCTTCAAGTTGTGCGAGGGCTGAAACGTATGCCAGGGCATTGGGATGTTGACGAACAACGGCATCGTCACAGCAATGCTCGCGTTCTTTACGGAGCTCACCGGAAAGAATCCATACAAACGGGTTGAAAAAGAAAATCGACTCGAGGATCATTTGGATAATGTTCACCAGGTAATCATGACGCCTGATGTGCATCAATTCGTGCATAATGATCATTTCGATCTGTTCACTGGAAAGTCCGGATAACATTCCGGCTGGCAGAATGATGACGGGTTTCAGGTATCCTAACACGAGGGGTGTATTTACCCGGGCAGATTCTGCCAGCGTGATGATTCTTTTGATGATAAGTTGCCGTGCTAATTCCTGCGTACGTTCATTCCAGTGATTCAGAATAGCAGAAGAATTTTTACGAAGCATGGAAACATAAATTCCACCCCCGATTGCACGCAGAGAAAAAAGAATAGCACCGATGATCCAGCAAACAACAATGATGTTCATGTTTGCCTGTACCAGATCAGTCAATGCTGTTTCCGCTGATGGTATTTTCTCTTCGAGATTTGTTGTCCCGTAAAACGCTGTCGGGGTAGCCTGGTGCTCACCAGCACGGTTTGATGTGTGTTCTAAATAAGCAAATGTTAAAATACTTAACAGACATGTTATAGAGAGTGCAGCCAGGATGGTAGCATACCGTACCGATGAGGTTTTAATCATCCGGAGCAAAACCATCACGATCAGAAATACAAAGAAGGTCTGCCAGACCGAGTGCAAGAGTGTCCAGCCAATCGATTGAACAAGGGATGACGAAAACAGGTCCTCAATTGGGTTCATGGTTTACCTCCTTCCAGCTTTTCCAGGTATTTTCTGATTTCCTGCAGCTCTTCTTTCGAAGATTTGGTATTTCCTAGCGCGCTCATCACCAGTTGTGATGCAGATCCCTGAAATACAGTTTCAATCATTTTATTCAGAATCTGTTGCCGGGTTTTTTCCTGAGTAGGCACGGCTTTGTAGAGATGCAGCTTGCCATTCTTTTGGCGTGTTACCAGGCCTTTTTCGTGCATGATCTGCATTAATTTTAGAATGGTTGTGTACCCGTTAGCAGATTCCCCACCCATGGTTTCGTGCACATCTTTTACTGAAATCCCATCCTTTTCCCAGAGAATCTGCAGGATTTCGAGTTCTTTTTCGGTTGGCTTGATCGTTTTCTTTATCATATACGAATGATTTCGTAATACAAGTGTAACGAGCCACCCGGAGATCTCCAAGTCTTTTACGAAAAAATTCGTAGATAGTTGAAATGCGTGAGATTTAACTTTTTGATGCGCGGATTCGCTCTATCCGGTTTTTTAATACCGGGTAGGCCGCAACAGCAACCAGAATGATGGCTGTGCCGATATAGAAATTCGGCCCCATCTTTTCTTTTTCTCCGAACAGGATAAGTGCCATGACAATACCGTAAACCGGTTCGAGATTAAGGCTGAGCTGCAATAAGAACACGCTGATTTTTTTCATCAGTTCAACAGCAACCGTGTAAGCATATATAGAGCAAACACCCGCCAGCAAGCTGATCCATAACCAATCCATCGGTTGAGGAATAAGTTGAAGTTGATGATCTGTGGCCCAGGTTATTTTATAGATCGGAAGGAAAATGGCTATGGCCAGAAAAGCTCCGATCATTTCATAAAAGGTGATGGTAAATGAGGGAACCCGCCTTACCATCTTAGAGTTGAAAACCGAAAATAACGCTGAAGTAAATCCTGCGGCTATACCGAAAAGCAATCCAAGTTTGTATTGAAAGTCAAATGAGAAAATGATGTAAAGTCCTGTGATAACCATAAGCCCCAGTAAGAGCTCGAATTTTTTAATGCGTGCGCGATTGAACCAAGGCTCAAGCAACGCTGCCCACAGAGAATTGGTAGCAAAACCAACGAGGCTCACAGAGACATTCGAAATGCGTGCAGCTCCAAAAAAAGCAATCCAGTGAATGGCAACGATGAAGCCAATCAATAAAAGTTTGATCAGATCGTTTTGGTTTACTTTGAAAGAACATTTAGTGGCCTGCATAACGATGGCCATTCCGGCTGCGGCCAGTATGGATCGGTAGAAAACCATTTCTACTGCAGGAATGGAAACCAGCTTTCCCAGTATTGCAGAGAACCCCCAGAGGAAAACAATGAAATGGAGCTTTAGGTAATCGGAGCGAGATGCCATCAGCGGGGAACGTATTTATACATGACCAGCGCCACAATACCGAAAATGACATTGGGTATCCAGACGGATATCTGTGGTGTAAGCGATTCGGAACCGTTCTCGGCAAAGGTTCGGAAAAGTGTAAAAAATAAGATGAAGATAAA
>DASXWH010000302.1:0-14775 GCA_036503775.1 Ohtaekwangia sp. | reverse complement strand
CCTTCCGGTGATAAGCTGACGATACGTTCAGTGGGTGTTGAAAAGTTTTCAACCGTACGGATCTTTAACACTACCGGTCAGCTCACGCATAACATTCCGGATTTTAAACGGGAGGTTACCCTCAATGCAAAAGAAATACTTGCACCGGGTGTTTATATCATCAAAGCTACAAATGATAAAAAAGTGATAACGCGAAAAGTAGTGATCAGGTGATCACTACGTCCACCAGGGGAGCGGGATCTTGATATCGCTTACGGAGTTCACCACCAGATCGGGTTTGAAGGCGAACTTCTTGAAGTCTTCCTGTTTGGTGATGCCGGAGAGTACGAGGATGGTTTTATATCCCATCTGAACGCCACCCTGGATATCGGTATCCATGGTATCACCAATGATGGTGGTCTCGGCTGTTTCCAGTCCGCAGGCCTTGCGTGCAGAGCGCATCATTACAGGTCCGGGTTTGCCTACTACAAATGCTTTTACACCCGCGGCCTCTTCAATCATGGCTGTGGTAGCGGCAATGCCCAGGTTGTTCCATCCTTTTTTCTTGGGTGAGGGATCACGGTTTGTGGTGATAAATTTCGCGCCTGCGAGTATCATATCAACAGCCCGTTGTACCATCTCCAATGTAAAATTTCTTCCTTCACCCAATACCACAAAATCAGGATCGGTATCAACCAGGGTAATTCCCGACTGATGCAAACTACTCAGTAGTCCACCCTCACCCAGCACATAGGCGGTTCCATTTGGAATCTGGCTGGCCAGAAATTTTCCCGTGGCCATCGCGCTGGTGTACACGTGTCTTTCAGTCACCTCGATGCCCAGCTTTTTTAACTTACGAACCACTTCCAGGGGAGTACGCTGGCTGTTGTTGGTCATGAACATAAACGGTACGCTGTTCTTCACCAGGCCGTTGATAAAATCATCGGCACCCGGAATCAGTGTGTCACCTCCGTAAACAACGCCATCCATATCAATCAGTAGTCCGTGTGCCATGCTCAGTTGGTCAGTTTAAAGTATACAAAAATGGTTTCCCCCAGATTACGCAGATTCATGCAGAACAAAATCTGCGACCATCTGCGTAATCTGCGGGAATGATTTCTCATCAAAGATTGCCATTTTATTTCAGATCATGAAGGTGAACGGATGAACTATTGATGAAAAGTGTGCAACCGATGTGCAACAATCAGATCCTGCGCGTAGAGTTCCGGATGATAAGTTCGGTAGCGAGTACTTTCGTGATGGGTTGGTAATCTTCTTTTGTTTCCACCTGCTCAATGAAAAGCTGAGCGGCAGTTTGTCCCATCAGGTTGGCCGGTTGAGCAACCGTGGTTAGTGACGGTTCAATGAACTGGGATACCGGCTCATTGGAAAATCCGGTAATGGAAATTTCATCCGGGATCTTAATGCCCCGTGATTTAAGTACCTGCATGGCCTTGATTGCCAAGGGGTCATTCATACAAAAAATGGCATCCGGGAGTTGAGGCAGATCCAGTAACGCGTTTGTTCCGGCAATGGGAGCATCATGCAGATCTTCATTATTAATAATAAGTGACTGGTCTAACGGCACATTATGTTTTTTCAGCGCGTCCTGATAGCCCCGGAAGCGTTGCTGATTTACGTACAGGTTCTCTGGACCGCCCAGGTAGGCAATCCGTTTGCATCCGGTGCGGATCAGGTGCGATGCCAGCTTAAAAGCACCGTCATAGTCATCCACCACCACTTTGGATACGTCAAGTTTATCAGAAACGCGATCAAATAACACGACCGGAATTCGCTTGGCCTGTAACTGTTCAAGGTGATCAATGGAAGTTGTCTCACTAGACAAGGAGATCAGCAGCCCGTCAACCCGGTTGGCCACCAGCATATGGATGTTGGATATTTCCGTTTTCATGGTCTCCATCGACTGGCAGATCATGATGCTGTAACCATGTCCTGCAGCGTATTCCTGCGCACCGCTGATAAAGGAAGAGAAGAAGTGCATGGCGATCTCCGGTACTACGATACCGATGGTATTTGTCTTTTTGATACGAAGACTTTGTGCTACACGGTTGGGTTCGTAGTTGAGCTTTTGCGCCAGTTCGTGAACAGCTTTTTTGGTTTCGGGATTTACATCCGGAGCATTACGTAATGCGCGTGATACGGTGGATATGGAAATGTCAAGCTTCAGAGCAAGGTCTCGTATTGTAGCTTGTGCATTCTTCATGGTGTATGCAAATATACTTAACGGAACGTGAGAACGTTTCCGGAATCGTTTTTTTTCCGGGAGTGGCGTAGGTGCTTTCTCATTGTGAATCTGATTCTTCAATTTCGGTGATCATTAATAGTTTGGATTAATGTATTTGGTTAAATGACCGGAGATCGAAGGACGTTTGATCTCCGGTTGTTACTTTTGAAGGTGCATTGATCGTCATCGCAACTATGGGTACTAACCCCCTTCCAAACCGATTGAGGACTGCATTCAACTTTTAACAGATGGATTATTCGATAACAGACATACAGAAAAAGTACCAGCAGCTTTTTGGACCCGATTTTCTGCTGGTCCGTTCACCAGCCCGGATCAATCTTATCGGTGAGCACACCGACTATAATGACGGATTTGTCATGCCGGCTGCTATCGACAGGGAAACAATGTTTGCTATTGGACCTTCTTCAGATGGAACATCGGTGATTCATGCCACGATGTATAACGAGTCGTTCACGGTTGATATCACCAATCCCTTACCGGTCAGCTCTCCCAAGTGGGCAAATTACCTGTTGGGTGTGCTGAAGCAGTTTCTCATCCGAGGACATTCCATTAAACCTTTCTCCTGTGTATTTGGTGGTAATATTCCGCTGGGTGCTGGCTTGTCATCATCGGCTTCTGTAGAATGTGGATTTGCGTTTGCGTTGAATACCCTGAACGACCTGGACGTTCCGCGCATAGAGCTTATTAAAATGGCGCAATGGGCTGAGCATAACTATGCCGGTGTAAAGTGTGGCATCATGGATCAGTTCGCGAGCATGATGGGGGCAGCGAATCAGGTTATTGTACTGGACTGCCGTTCGCTGGAATATTCCTACTCGCCACTCGAGCTGACCGACTATGCTATCGTACTCTGCGATACCAAAGTGAAACACTCGCTGGTGGATTCAGAATACAACACCCGCAGAAGTGAATGTGAACAAGGTGTTGCCATATTGCAAAAGCACTACTCTGGTATCACAAGTCTTCGTGATGTTTCCGAAGCAATGGTGGTAAAGCATCGCGATGAACTGCCCGGAAAAGTGTTTGACCGTTGTTTGTACATCGTGCAGGAAATCGACCGGGTTCAAAAAGCAGGTAAAGATCTGAAAGCGCATGACCTGGAAGCTTTCGGAAAGAAAATGTTTGAAACACATGAGGGTCTTTCCAAACGATATGAGGTAAGTTGTCCTGAACTCGATTTCCTGGTGGAACAGGCAAAGGGCCTTCCCGGTGTTATCGGTGCGCGGATGATGGGCGGAGGTTTCGGAGGGTGCACGATCAACCTGGTAAAGCGCAATGAGGTTGAATCATTCGTTCAGACCATTCGGGAAAGCTATAAGAAAACGTTTGCTATTGATATGGACCACTATGTTGTAAAGGTTAGTGAGGGAACTGGATTGGTTACTCAGGCAATCGGGAAAATTGCATTACTTTAGCGGACATGAAAAAAGTTTTGGTAACCGGTGGCACGGGTTATATAGGTTCGCACACAGCCGTTGAATTAATCAGGTCAGGATATGAAGTGGTGATCGTGGATGATCTCTCCAACTCCCACGTGGATGTATTGGATGGTATCGAAAAGATTACGGGTACACGTCCCGAGTTTGCACAGTTTGATTTGTGTGATGAGTCAAAGCTCAATGCGTTTCTCAGCAAGCACCCTGATATAAACTCTATTATACATTTTGCGGCAAGCAAGGCCGTGGGGGAGTCTGTGGTAAAACCTTTACTCTATTATAAGAACAACCTGTTGTCGCTTATACTCCTGCTGGAAGCCATGAAGAAATACAATATCCCCAATATTGTATTCTCATCTTCGTGTACCGTTTACGGTCAGCCGGATAAACTTCCGGTTACGGAACATACACCCTTCAAGCCGGCCGAGTCCCCTTATGGAAACACCAAACAGGTTGGTGAAGAAATTCTGATGGATACATGTCGCGCGGAGAAATCCGTAAATGCTATTTCACTGCGTTACTTCAACCCGGTAGGTGCACATGAGTCGGCCCTGATCGGTGAGCTTCCCAGCGGTGTACCCGCTAACCTGGTTCCGTTCATTACGCAAACAGCTGCCGGTATGCGCGAACAGTTGCTGGTCTTCGGAAATGATTATGATACACCGGATGGTTCGGCCATCCGTGATTACATACACGTGGTGGATCTGGCTGTGGCGCACGTCATGGCACTTACGCGGATGCTGAACAAAAAGCAAAAGAACAACTATGAGTTCTTTAATATCGGAGCGGGAAAAGGACTTAGCGTACTCGAACTGATCCACGCCTTTGAAGAAGCGAACGGGATTAAAGTGAATTACAAAATTGTTGCCCGCAGACCGGGTGATGTAGTGAAAATCTATGCCGATACAACGCTCGCGAATAAAGAACTCGGCTGGACCCCAAAACTGGATGTGGCTGACATGATGCGTTCCGCCTGGAAATGGCAGCAGCATGTAATGAAGAGCAAAGTGCTTAACTGATACGGAATGAGTTCATTCGACTTTAAGGACCATTCCCACCGGAGATTCAATCCGTTGACCGGTGAGTGGATCCAGGTTTCTCCCCACCGATCAAAGAGACCCTGGCAGGGCCAGGTTGAGAAAGTAAGCCATGAGGTGTTAAAGTCGTATGATGCTTCCTGCTATTTATGTCCGGGCAATGTTCGTGCGAACGGTGAAGTCAATCCGGTATACACATCAACGTTTTCTTTTACCAACGACTTTGCCGCCATTGTAGAAGATGTTCCGGCCGGATCGTTCAGTGATGGTGAGTTGATTCAGGCCCGGAGCGAACGCGGTCTTTGCCGTGTGATTTGTTTTTCGCCACGTCATGATCTTACGGTGGCGGAAATGCAGACGCCTGAAATACGCAGGGTGGTTGATCTCTGGATTGAAGAATACAACCTGCTTTCAAAAAATGAATTCGTAAAATACATACAGATCTTTGAGAACAAGGGAGCGATCATGGGATGTTCCAATCCACATCCTCACGGACAGATCTGGTCACAACAATCCATTCCGGTAGAACCGGCCAAGAAGCATCAGCAGCAGATCACGTACTTCAGTCGCAAAGGGGTTACGTTGTTGTCTGACTATCTGCGGCTGGAGCAGAAGCACCAGGAGCGTATCGTATTTCTGAATGATCATTTTATAGTATTGGTTCCGTTCTGGGCTACCTGGCCGTTTGAGACCATGATCGTTCCGAAGCGCCCTATGGCACGGATCACCGATATGACAGAACAGGAACGCGATGCCTTTGCCGATGCGTATCGCAGAATTGCCTGCCGCTATGATAACCTGTTTGAAGTTTCATTTCCGTATTCAGCGGGAATACACCAGGCACCAAGCGATGGAGAAACACACCCGGCCTGGCATTGGCACATGGTATTTTATCCGCCCTTGCTGCGTTCCGCTACCGTGAAGAAATTTATGGTGGGCTATGAAATGCTCGCCAACCCGCAACGGGACATCACACCTGAGTTCAGTGCTGAACGGCTGAGGTCATTGTCGGATACCCATTATAAATATCCTAAAGGAATATGATATTTCATTGTACTCCTTGTGTCTTCATGTCATCGAGACAACCAGTACCTTAAAATAATGTATAATTTTCCGTTGCTAAACCACTAAGCATGACGTCATCATTATCTGCCTCTAAATCCACACCTTCCGTTTCAAAACGATTTTTCGGAAAACTTTCCGGAGGAGAAGAAGTTAGTCTTTACACTCTCGTCAATAAAAATGGATTGCAGATGCAGGTTATGAATTATGGCGCGACCATAACCTCGTTGTTGGTTCCGGATAAAAATGGTGTCTTTGAAAATGTGGTGCTAGGTTTTGATTCCCTTGATACCTATGTAGCCGGTACACCGTTTATCGGTGCAATCGTTGGGCGCTATGGAAACCGCATTGCCAACGGCAGATTTACACTTGACGGAAAGGAATATTCCGTTGCCCAGAATAACAATGGTCAGCACCTGCATGGAGGCCTGGTAGGGTTTGATAAGGTTTACTGGAATATCGAGGAATTCAAATCCCATGAAGGTCCGGCTGTGAAACTTTCTTACTTCAGCAAAGATGGTGAGGAAGGATATCCCGGCAATCTTCATATCGAAGTGCTGTACATTCTTTCGGATGAAAATGAAGTAAAGGTTATTTATAGCGGAACTACCGATAAGAAAACGCTGGTCAATCTCACACAGCATGCCTATTTCAACCTGATCGGCAATACAAAACGCGATATACTCGATCACCAGTTGATCATTCATGCCGATACTTTTTTGCCGGTGGAGGAGACGATGATCCCTACCGGAGAATTCAAGCCCGTAGACAGTACACCGTTTGATTTCCGCAAAAACACTTCTATCGGATCACGTATTCAGGAAAGAGACGAGCAGCTTATCCGCGGCAAAGGATATGATCACTGCTGGATACTTTCTTCCAAAGATGCATTGAAGCTTGCGGCAACACTCACCGAGCCCACATCCGGCCGCACCATGGACGTTCTTACTACCGAACCAGGCATGCAGCTTTACAGTGGTAATTTTTTAGACGGCTCTTTAATGGGGTGGCATGGGGTAACGTACCAATACCGCTACGGATTATGTCTCGAAACCGAACATTTTCCGGATTCACCCAATCATCCGGAATTTCCAACCACGGAACTCAGCCCCGGTGAAGTTTATTCCACACAGACCATTTACCGTTTCCGGTAGTGCAACAAGCTTGAAAATTGCATGGATTGGCAGGTAATCTCTCGTGAAGGATGGAGGATGTAAAACTTTTGCTGGTGTTGGTCGCGTCCGGGAAAAAAATGTTTTGTGAATTCAAAAAAGAACTTCATTTTTATCGATTGAACTATCGATTGAGCCCAGCTCTCTTGCGAAACCTAACAATCATTTGCTAATAGAACAATCCTAAACCACATGCAACAATTACAGTCCCTAGACTACATCGTCTTTCTCATTTACTTTGTTATCGTAGCCGGCTATGGTTACTGGATTTACAACCGGAAGAAAAAAGAACAAGCTGATTCAAAAGATTTCTTTCTTGCAGAAGGGTCGCTCACCTGGTGGGCCATCGGTGCTTCGCTGATTGCTTCCAATATTTCTGCAGAACAATTTATCGGTATGTCGGGCTCAGGCTTTAAGATGGGTCTGGCGATTGCCACCTACGAATGGATGGCCGCTGCAACATTGATGGTTGTGGCAATTTTCTTTATGCCAATCTATCTCAAGAATAAGATCTATACCATGCCGCAGTTCCTTACGCAGCGTTACAATGGTACGGTGAGTACGATTATGGCGGTGTTCTGGCTGCTGCTGTATGTTGTGGTGAACCTCACTTCTATCTTGTATCTCGGTGCGTTGGCTGTAGCCACTGTATCCGGAATTAATTTCTGGGTATGTATGATCGGTCTGGCAGTATTCTCTATCATTATCACATTGGGTGGAATGAAGGTGATCGGTTTTACGGATGTTATCCAGGTTTTCTTCCTTATCCTCGGAGGTTTGGCTACTACCTACCTTGCCATTTCACTGGTGTCTGATCAGTTTGGTACAACCGGTATCGGCACTGGATTCGGATTGATGATGGAAAAAGCAGATGACCACTTCCATATGATTTTCAACCAGGAAAATTCAAACTACCTTGACTTGCCCGGTCTCACCGTATTGATAGGTGGTATGTGGATTGTTAACCTGAATTACTGGGGATGTAATCAATACATTACACAGCGTGCACTCGGTGCTGATCTCAAGACTGCGCGTAACGGAATCTTGTTTGCGGCCTTCCTGAAATTATTGATGCCTGTAATTGTGGTATTACCTGGAATCGCTGCATACGTTCTGTATAAGGAAGGTATGTTCCAGCAGGAGATGCTGGCTAATGGTGAAGTAAATCCTGATCGTGCTTATCCGGTGTTGTTGAATCTGTTGCCGGTAGGATTGAAGGGTCTTTCGTTTGCAGCCCTCACCGCTGCTATTGTGGCATCCCTTGCGGGTAAGGCAAATAGTATCTCCACTATTTTCACACTGGATATCTATAAGAAATTCTTTGGTGAAAAAGCTTCCGAGAAACAACTCGTTTACATTGGCCGTGTGGTGGTAATTGTATCGATCATTATCGCGATTGTGATTTCGCCTTTCCTCGGTATCGATAAGAAAGGTGGATTCCAGTATATCCAGGAATATACAGGCTTCGTATCTCCCGGTATTTTCGCCATTTTCATTCTCGGATTTTTCTGGAAGCGGGCAACAGCACCGGCTGCGCTGGTAGCCGCTGTTATTACTTTCCCGTTGTCGCTGTTCCTCAAATTCCTTCCGAAGTTTATGGATTTGTCATTCCTGTCCAGCACCGGATTTTCGGTGTTGAGTCCTGATTCAGGTCTGTATGAAATTCCATTCCTTGATCGTATGGGTTTTGTATTCCTCATCTGCGTTGCGCTGATGGTTATTATCAGCTTGATGGATCCGAAGAGCAAAAAGAATCCGAAAGGCCTTGAAATAGATTCTGATATGTTCAAGATGCACGGTGCGTTTGCTATTGGAGCTGTATTGGTATGCGGCATACTGGCAGCGCTGTACACGATATTCTGGTAGAAGTTTTTCACGTATACCCGAAAAAGGTTCAGGTCATTCACCTGAACCTTTTTTTATACGTTTTCTCAGACGCCAACCAGTACCTTTCGGTTACGTAAATAATAACTGTTAAATTCGTTACATGAACCGTATAGACAGGCTCACGGCCATACTCATTCACCTCCAGACTAAACGCACCGTACGGGCAGAAGAGATCTCTGAACGTTTTGAGATCAGCCTGCGCACGGTATACCGTGATGTGAAAGCACTGACCGAAGCAGGCGTACCTATCGGAGCCGAGCCCGGTAAAGGATATTTTATTGTGGATGGTTTTCACCTTCCTCCGGTCATGTTCACACAGGATGAGGCGAGCGCCATGCTGATGGCGGCCAAGCTGGTTGAAAAGATGACTGACAAGTCGGTGCAGAAAACTTTTGACGCAGCACTGATGAAGATCAAAGCGGTGTTGCACGACCGCGAGAAAGATCACCTGGAGAATTTACAGTCGTACATCAAGGTATATAACTCACCCCGGAAACCGGAAGAATACCCCAATGACTTTCTCACCGGCATACAACATGCAGCCGTAAATAAGGAAGTGCTTCACCTGGAATATTACAGCAACAACCAGGGTGAGCTCACCACGCGTGAAGTTGAACCCATCGGATTATTCTACTATAGTTTTGCCTGGCATCTTATTGCGTGGTGCAGACTGCGCAATGGCTATCGCGATTTCCGCACCGACAGGATAAAAGCCATGAAGGCCACCGGAGCGAAATTTGATGCACGCAACCTGTTTACACTTCAGGAGTATTTACACAGTCTACGCGAAGCCAATCACGACATGCAACAGATCGTGGTGTTGTTTGATAAACCACTGGACCATTATTTGACCGGTGCGCGTTATTACTATGGTTATGTATCCGAAGAAGACCTCGGCTCACGGGTACGCATGACATTCATGACAGGCAACTTCAAACACTTTTGCAAAGGGATGCTGCTCATGCAGGGGGGTACCGTAGAAATCGAATCTCCGGAAGAAGCAAAGGTGGCTATCCGTGAACTGATCGAAGAACTGGCCGACCATTATCTGAAACCCAGTGCCATTGAATCATAAAATGCACTGCCTGTATACTGGTATTTGAAAAATCTCATCCCGATAGACGCAAAGAATATTGACGGCAAAAAAGAAAAATAAAGCTGCTGAGGAAGACGAGCCAAGTGACGCGCAGGCGATTCTCATCATCGTTGCATTTCTGTTTATTCCCATGCTGATCTATGTGGTCTATCGGATTTACACATCGGAACGACACCTTATACCGGTAGGTGTGTTAGCCATCATCGCGGGAGTTTTTTTTGAAGGTAAGCGTCTCTCTGAAAAATGGTCGCCTGTGATCTACACCGCGCTGGGCGCTTTTGTATTTAGCTTCCTGGCTTTTTTACCAGGAAAGCGGGAGCATAATTATGATTTCGAAGATCATATTGCCCTGTGGCCGTACTGGTTCATCTTTATTTTTGCCATCATCTCCATTGCGTTTCACGGAAACAAGATCATTCCCCGGCTTACAGAAGGCATCACGTTACTTCAATCCATCGCAGTGATCTATTGGGTAATGGATTTTGGATTGTTCAACCTGGATGGCTGGATTAAAAAATCAGTGGTGATGATCGCGCTTATACCATCTTTCTATTCCATATTCCATGCGTTTACGCATACTCCGTTATCGCGGGAGAACCGTCTGAGATTAAGCATATGGAGTTCGGTAGTGCTGATGCTATTTGCAGTCGATAATATTTACCGGGTTTATCAGAATGAACAGATTGAGAACACCGCGGACATGACGCATGGATTGTATGTGGGACTTCAGTTTTTTCTGTTGGGTGTTTCAGTCATTTATATCGTTCAGAATTTTCTGATGCTGGCGGGATTCCTGCCGGGTAAGGACAGGTTTTTTAATGACCAGTATTATCACGAGCTCGCACAACTGAAGAATGATCACATTAACCGGTATTCCGACCGGCAGGTGAGTATTCTGCATTCCTTTTTTTGTGTGCTGTTCACCGTAACGATTTTCGCAATAAATTATTTTTTTCAGATCCTTCCACGGCATGTAGCGATCTGGACGGTGTTTGTTGTTTTTCCGTTCGTTTTGACTTTTTTTGAGAAAGCCATGGGAAAGCCCCTGGTGGAGGTTAAGCAGCGTAAGTGACATGAAAAACATTCTGGCGATCATCGGAAGCGCAAGTGCAAACTCATCCAGTCACAAACTGGCAGACTTTATTCAGAATGAAACCCGTGATGCATTCCGGATCACGGTGTTTGATACCTTAAAATCACTTCCGCACTTTGATCCGGCACTTTCGGATGTGAATACACCAAAAGAAATTATAGACTTCCGGAAACAGGTCGAAACAGCTGATGGCATCCTCATGAGTACCCCGGAATATATTTTCAGTATTCCCAGCGGACTGAAGAATGCTATCGAGTGGTGTGTCTCTACTACTGTGTTCTCTCATAAGCCTCTCGGAATCATCACGGCATCCGCACAGGGCGAGAAGGGGCATGCCGAACTTCAGCTCATCATGAAAACCGTTATGGCAAACTTTACTCCTGAAACCACATTGTTGATCCAGGGTGTGAAGGGAAAAGTAAATAAAGACAATACCGTGATAGAGGAGGAGACGAAATACGCGATTAAGAAATTCATCGCTGCGTATATAGAATTGATGAACACGGATAACCGCTAATGTGTATGAAAATGAAGACTGTATTAATTGTGATGATTCTCGGCCTGAGCATAACACATTCTTTTGCTCAGGAAGGACTTTGGATTCAGGCCTATTCCTATACTGAATCTGAACCGGATCGTTTTTTGAAAGGCCGCAACAGGACGTTACTGCGGATCAGTAAAGATTCTGTGTTCACCTTTGATGCCGGCAAGGAACAGTGGGAAGGCAAACTGGTTAATGGATTTAAATATACAAAGAGCGGAAACGGCTTTGCGGCCAGTGATGAACAGTTATCATCGGCTATCTTTTTTGAATTGAACGGAAAGGAGCAATTGAAACTTCACGTTGGAGAGGAGTTTGTTATACTGACGAAACTGAAACCATCAGTGATCAGCTCGCCTGGCCAGGACATCCATGAATTTGTGTTCAGCAGTTTTTTTAAGGCCGATCTTGGCCATGGACAAGTTGACACTGTTTCTTTTTATGGCGCGAACGATGAGTTGCAGTATAACTTTACCAATATCGGAGCAGAACTTTTTACGATCGATGACGTGATGTTTATGCACGTTTCACATGAGGGAGAAAAAGTGTATCCCATCCTATCGCTGAATAAAGATAGTATCGTTCTGGGTTCATATTATACAACACAATCCGATATCGTCTTCACGCGGATAGCCCTGCACAATGTGAAACCGGTACAGCAGGAGTCTTTGCTCTTAAGCAAGCCTGGAGACAGGTAATGCGATATCCGTAAGCTCAGTATGACCTGCCCAACTTGCGCAGGTGAACCAGGTGTGATATAATAGCACTGAACATGGACTTGTGTTCATGGTAGGTAATGTTGAATTCTTTACAGGCTTCCTTCACGTAGCGGCTTATGGCCGGATAATGAATATGACTGACACGCGGAAATAAATGATGTTCGATCTGAAAATTCAGTCCGCCCAACAACCAGTGAAGAGACCGGCTTGATGTAGCAAAGTTAGCGGTGGATACAACCTGATGTGCGGCCCAGTCCTGTTTGCCGGGTTGGCCATCGGCAATATGGAACTGTGTCCCTTCCACGACATGTGCCAGCTGGAATACAATGCTGATGGCGACACCACATACAAATGTTACGATCAGAAACCCAACGAGCCACGGCAGCCATCCCACCATCACAATGGGAATTACCATATAGGTAAAGATGTATAAGAACTTGCTGATCCAGAAAATACCATGTTCCTTCAGCGGGATCCGTTTCCGTGGTGTATTAACCGAAACTTTACCACTGGCGTATTTCTGAAAATCTTCGTAGAACACCCACGCCAGGTAAGAGATGCCATAGAGCCCGATCCAGTAGATATGCTGAAAGCGATGGTAGCCTAGCAAGGGCTGTCCTTCATGCAACCGCATAAACGGTTTTACATCAATATCGGAATCCATACCCTCAATGTTGGTGAAGGTGTGATGGTTGACGTTGTGCTTGATCTTCCAGTAATAGGTGTTTCCACCCAGTACATTCAGAAAATAAGCCGACAGCTTGTTGAGCCAGGCGTGCTTTGAAAAACTCTGATGACCACCTTCATGCATAACGTTAAAGCCGATCACAGCCAGGTTACAGCCGAGCAGAACGCACAACACCAGGGACATCCATACCGGAGGAGTAAAGAACACCAATACTATATATAGTCCGGCTGCGAGTAACACCTGGAGAAAACTCTTGGTGTACAGCGCGGTGTTACCGGCCCGGTGCAGTTCACGGTCTGCAAAGTAATTATCTACCCTTTCCTTCAGAACGTGGTAAAAAGGACTGTGATTATTATCAAAGGAATATTGCTTCATGTAAGGATGATTATGTTAAACGAACGCCATACCTGACGTTATGGTTCAATAAGAATGGTCTGACGCATGCAAACCATATATTAAATAACCGTCAATATAGAGAAATAACCTGTGATTAGTATTAGGATAATATATAGCCTGGTGACACCATCTTTAAATCATTCCGGCACATTTGATATTTTTATTCGGTTATTTTGGCGTATTAACACGCTTATGGCAAGACATTGTCGGCAATTGCAAAATTTATGACACCAAGGGCTCTTATTAGGACATTCATTTTAATCACAATTGTAATAGTTGGACTTTGGATTATTAGAATGGTAACTCTTTACGTTTTGGTTTTTGCAATATTTGGAGAAAGTGAACAAGGTTTAAATGATGCGGATAAAATATTTAATCTCTTTCCGGTTCGGCATTTGCCTATTTTGACACCAATATTCATTTTGACATATCAGGTAGTAAAGCGCAAACTTTGGACAACGGACAAAGAAAAAATGATATCTAACATTATTATCGGACTTGTTGGGCTCGTAACATACATCCTAATAGAGCAATCTGACCTCATGAATATCTAATGACAGAAAATAATTGAGAACATTCCTAACTTAGCCGGGTTAACCAACCGCTATGAAGCACCTGTACATCGCCATTGCCCTTCTCTTTTTTTGTCTTGCGGGCTGCAAGACAACCGAAAAGACTGAAACACATCAGATCAGAACCATCTGCAATCCCATTGACCTCAGCTACCGGTTCTGCCTCGATACACCTTCACGCAGGGAAGCGGCTGATCCAACCGTGATCCGGTTCAATGACCTGTACTTTTTATTTGCCTCCAAGTCGGGAGGATACTGGCATTCAAAAGACCTTACTGCCTGGACATACATTGAAACAACACAGATCCCGGTAGAAGAATATGCACCCACTGTAATCGCGTTGGGTGATACGCTGTATTTTCTGGCATCATCAACCGAGAAGAATACGGTGTATAAATCAGGTGATCCGCTCAGCGGCACATGGCAGGTGGCGGTGGAGGAATTGAGCCAGCCCGTGTGGGACCCTGCTTTCTTCCAGGATGATGATGGAAAATTATATCTCTATTGGGGATGCTCCAATGCAAACCCGCTATACGGTGTGGAAGTAGATTACCGGAATGACTTTTCATTCATCGGTAAGCCGCAGGAAATGCTGCACGCCAACTTCGACAACTATGGATGGGAGGTACCCGGGGATTACAACACCCTGAAAAAGCAACGCCCGTGGATTGAAGGCTCTTGGGTAAACAAATACAATGGAAAATATTATCTGCAGTATTCCGGTCCGGGAACAGAATTCAAAAGCTATAGTGATGCCGTATACGTTTCGGAAAAACCATTGGGGCCGTTTACCGCACAGGTACATAACCCGATGTCGTATAAACCCGAAGG
>DASXWH010000301.1:0-6531 GCA_036503775.1 Ohtaekwangia sp. | reverse complement strand
ACCAATCCGGGTTCTGACAATATCAGCTTATACAGAAACCTTGGTGTCTTAAAAATTTCAACGGCACAGTTTGCAACACGTGTGGATGTAGCCGTAGGCGATACTCCGGGTCGGATTTACAAAGGTGATTTTGACAGCGATGGAAAAATAGATTTACTGCTCTATCATGGAGGGACATCCACTACGTTGTTAACCGTTATGCATAACACCAGCACGGTTGGCAACATCAGTTTTAATCGTATTGATTTAACTAATCCAAGCGCCACTACCGTAGCAACCATCAGCGATCTGGATGGAGATGGTAAACCTGAAATTATCACCACCAGTGAAACAGGAAATCGATTCTCTATCTTCAAAAATATTCATACCGCAGGCGCGCTGTCGGCAGCTTCATTTGCTGCACCATTCAACACAACTGTAACAGCGCCAAGAGGTATTACCACGGCTGACCTGAACCTGGATGGCAAACCGGAGATCATCATCACTCGTCCGGGTTTACTGGTGGTTTATGAAAATCTCATCTCCGCTGTATCGCCCCCAACCATTACTTCTTTCACACCGGCTTCAGCAGACGTAGGTACAACGATTACCATTACCGGAACAAACTTCGACCCAACACCTGCCAACAATGTTGTGTACTTCGGTGCCACGCGCGCTACTGTATCCGCTGCTACTATTACTGAACTTACCGTGACGGTTCCGACAGATGCAACATATGCTCCGATCACAGAACTCAACACTACGTCCAACTTATCAGCTTACTCCATGAGTAATTTTACACCAACGTTCTCGCCCAGCAAAGGAAGTATCACTTCATCGGACTTTGAACCTAAAGTAGATTTTACAACCGGTTCAAATCCACTGAATGTTTCCATCGGTGATTTAGATGGTGATGGAAAATCAGATTTAGCCGTGGCCAATACAGCCAGCAACACAATATCGGTTCTTCGGAATACGAGTACTGGGCCTGCGAACATCAGCTATGCTACCAAAGTAGATTTCCCTTCCGCTGCAGATCCGGAATCTGTTTCGATCGGTGATTTCGATGGTGACGGTAAAGCCGATTTAGCGGTAGCGAATTACATTGGATTCAGTGTTTCCGTTTTCAGAAATACGAGTACGGGTGCAGGCAACATCAGCTATGCCACCAAAGTAGATTTTGCTACCGGGTTCACACACCGGTCAAGCGCCATTGCCGATTTCGATGGTGATGGCAAAACAGACATCGTTGTTCCAAATGATAACGCGCACTCCATATCGGTTCTCCGGAATACAAGCACAGGGCCGGGCACTATTAACTATGCCGCCAAAGTAGATTTTTCCACAGGCGCTGGTAGTGGCCCATATTCTATTTCAGTAGGTGATGTAGACGGTGATGCCAGGCCGGATGTGATCGCACCGAATTTTAATACAAGCACAGTATCCATTTTGAGGAATACAAGCGCAGGTGAAGGAGACATAAGTTTTGCGACTAAAGTAGATTTCACGACAGGCACAAACCCGATTTCTGTTTCCGTAGGTGATCTGGATGGTGATGGTAAACAGGATCTGGCGATCGTGAATAAAAACAGCAATTCAATATCTGTTTTCAGAAACACCAGCACAGGAGCAGGAAACATCAGCTATGCAGCTAAAATAGATTTCCCGGTTTCCACCGACCCTCGCTCGGTTTCAATGGGCGATCTGGATGGCGATGGTAAAGCTGACCTGGCTGTTGTGAATGATGGCAGCAATGCAGTAAGTGTTCTGCGTAACACCAGCAGCGGTGCAGGAAATATTGGTTTTGCCGCTAAAGTAGATTTCACCACAGGGGCAAGCCCGAGATACGTTTCCATTGGTGATTCAGATGGCGATGGTAAATCTGACATTATAACAGCAAACGCTAACGGCAATTCCGTATCGGTTATCCGGAACAATCCAGTTTTCGCTTCCATCACAATTAACACGCAACCCTCTTCAATTTCCGTTTGTGAAAATGGTATTGCAAGTTTTACATTGACCGCTTCTGGTACAACCAACCTCACCTATCAATGGCAAAAATTTGATGGCGCTGTATTCAATGATATTTCAAATACCAGTGGATACGCTGGAGCAACAACACCTACCCTTACTATTAATACAACAGGAAATTTCGGTGAAGGAGATTACCGATGCATCGTTTCAGGAGACAATGCAACCACTGTATTCTCGCAAACCGTTTCCTTAGCGCTCGGTTCAAATACAACGGTGGCTGAGATAACCGTTGATGGAAGCACACTAACCGCTTCTCCGGGTGATAGTTATCAATGGTATCAGAACGGAGAAGAAATTACCGGAGCAACAAATCAAACGTTGAATTTCAATCCACTGGAATATGGATTATTTACCGTGGCGGTAACCGACAACGGATGTACAACCCTGTCGGATGAATTTACCTACCTGATTACCGGATTTGAAAAAAACGTAGAAGGGTTAAAATTCTACCCTAACCCTGTCGAAGAAAATCTTATTCTTGAATTCAAACCGCCCTATACCATTCAGGTGATCGGTATTCCGGGTAATGTAGTTCACGAATCATATTCCGAATCGGTGTCGTCCACCCTTGATCTTACTTCGCTTTCAGCAGGCCTTTATTTTCTGAAGATCACAAACAAGACCCGTACCCGGTTCATTCAGATTATAAAAAAGTAGGCAACCCAAAAGTAAGTTGAATTGCAGCGTTTCGCTGTTTAAGGATTGGTCAGGTTTTGAGATCACTCCTTAATTCCGGGGCTTAAATTCCCAATGATTCCGGCCCGACAGGAATCCCAATCCATCATTTTCTTGTAATTTTCACTCCAATCGCGGAATGCCGGGTGAAAGCCGTGCTAAATCCGAGCAATCACCGTGAACCTCTTTTAAGTTAACCAGTAAAATTGCCATGAATCTCAAGCGCATTATGAAGCAGCCTGATCTGGGTAAGAAGATTGTAGAACTGCGAAAAGCCAAAGGGCTTACGCAGGAAGAACTGGTAAGCCTTTGTAACCTCAACGTGCGTACGCTGCAGCGTATCGAATCCGGAGAGGTAAGCCCACGAAGCTATACCGTTAAAACCATCTTCACAGCCCTCGATTTCGACCTTCATGTTGCGCACGATTCAGGTCCGGATAATGCGGATATGCCTGCCAGCAGACTTTCCACATGGCCCGGGCAATTGTATCGGTATAGTATTGATCTGTTTAACTTAAAGACAAACACCATGAAAAAGATTTCCATTTTAACAGTATTAGTTTGTACACTGACCTTCGGTTTCATTACTATTTTTTCAGATGGCCAGGCACAGTCCACAGAGAAAGTAAAAGAAGCAATCGCAGAAACAAACCAGGATTTCGTACGCTTCTTTAATGAAGGAAAGGTTGATTCCCTGGTTGCTATCTATCGGGATGATGCCTGTCTGCCAGGCAAAGGTTGTGGAAAGGAAGTAGTGTTAGCGTATTTCCAGGCAAACATGCTGGTGGGATACAAATTCAAGTCACTTAACACCAGTAGCCTTACGGTAGAAAAATCGGTGGCCGTTGAAAAAGGAACCTATACCATTGAGTTTAAAAACGGTCAGCAGATGTCAGGAGACTACATCACCGAGTGGAAACTCACGGACAAAAAATGGCGCATTGCGAATGATCTCGCTAACGTATCATCTGTGCAGCCGAATGATTCTGATAAATGGTAATGATCGCGTGATCCTGAAATTCACTACAGCGTGCACAAAGAAGATACAACGTTTCACAACATCTCTCTCTGTGCACTACTCGATTTTTATCTTGTGAACAGTCCATGGTCGACAGTTCACTGTGGACTGTCGACCATGGACATTTAACCATTTAACTGAAAGCCGCACGCTCCTGATTCTGCGTACGGTATTTGATCATAGCCTGTCCCGCATAGAGCAACAACAAACTGATCACTGCACAACCCGCCATCATTCCGATCATCGGCATTGGTGTACTATTATGAAGAACGCTTACAATAGCAGAAATAATTCCACCGGCCCCTAACCGCCAGCTCCCCATCAAAGCAGAGGCAACACCGGCATGCTGCGTGAAAGGTGCCAATGATAAGGCGGCCATATTTGGCCCCGTGAGTCCTTGTCCGGTGAGGAAGATGAACATCAGCGCAATCATAGCATAGGCACCGAACCATCCGTAGTACACACCGATTACCAGAACGAGTCCTACCACGGTCTGATAAAACAAGGTGAACTTCATGATCCCCTCGCTGGAAAATTTCTTCAGCAGAATATGATTGAGCTGTGTAGACCCGATCATCGCGAAAGCAAGAATGGCAAAGATCCATCCGTACTGGGTTTCACTCATCTTATATTGATTCATGAATACATCAGCTGACCCCGCGATGTAAGCAAAAGGTGCAGCTGTGGCCAGACCTCCGGCAAGTGTATACACCAGGAACTTCGGTTCCTTCACCACAAAGTAAAAGTTTCGCATCACCGCCCCCGGCTTCAACGACATGGAAGGGTCAGCCATTCTCCCATTCGGAAGATAGAAGTATACTCCGGCCATGATCAACAGGGTAATACCTGCCAATACCAGAAACACATAGTGCCAGCCAATAGCCGCGGTTACATACCCTCCTACAGTGGGTGCAATCATGGGTGACACAGAGATTACCAGCGTGATCAGTGAAAATACCTGTGCCGTTTTATTAACCGGAAAAATATCACGCACTAACGCCTGTGCAGCAACGATACCTGCACATCCACCTAACGCCTGTAAGAAACGCATGATGATAAGCGATGACACCGAGTTCGTAAAAGCACAACCGATTGAAGCCAGCACATAGATAGCCAACCCCACATACAATGGATTTTTTCTTCCGAAGCGATCGATCAACGGACCGTAGATTATCTGGCCAAGGGCGATCCCCACCAAATAAGCTGTAAGTGAAAGTTGTACCTGATCAATAGTTGTATGGAGATCCTTCGCGATGGCGGGAAATCCAGGCAGGTACATATCAATTGAAAACGGACTTATAGTAGCCAGCGCACCCAGGATGAGGATGATAACAAAATAGTAGCGCTGACGATTACTCATATATAATACAAAGAAACAGGTTAAAGCTATCAGTACGGCTTGTGCATGATATTAGTTCCTGATTCATGTAACATTATTGACGAGGTCGAAATAAAAAACGTTTTCGGTTAATTCTAATGCACGGCCTCATCTCCCGATAGTTATCGGAACTTCCCCAAATCAGAAGAGCCTTTCAAGTCTTTCCCCTGGAAAGGGACTTAGCTTGCCTACCGGCAGACAGGGGGTGAGACTGATTTCTAAAAACAATAAAAATATTATTTACGGGCTATTTCATGCTGACATAGGGTTGTCACTCACACTATCCTTCTTTGTACTAAATCTTAAACATCAGGTTATGGAAACAACTTCAAAAGAAACGCAGAAAACAGGGTCGCTCAGCACAGATACGATCCTGGCTCAATGGCTTGGACACCGTAAACTTACCCGCAAAGTCTTCGAGGCATTCCCGGAAGACAAACTATTCACCCACAGCATTGGAGGCATGCGCACCGTAGCCCAGCTCGCGTCCGAGCTCCTGACCCTCGGTGCTCCTGGCATCCGTGGTGTTGTAAAAGGCACATGGGGTGATTACATGGAAACACAGGCCAGTTATAATTTTACTTCTAAAGCAGAGCTACTTGACTTCTGGGATAAATCCACAGAAGAGATCGAAGCGCTCTGGCATCAGATCCCGGCAGCACGTTTTCATGACATGGACAAATTCTTTGGTATGTATGAAGGCTATATTTACTGGTCTATACTATACCTGATTGACAATGAAATTCATCACCGCGCGCAGGTATATGTATACCTACGTTCGCTGGGTGTTGAGCCGCCACCATTCTGGGAACGGTAACAAAAACAATTGTTCCTTAATTGAAAGAAGATGCCATAGCGTTAAAGAGGCACCTCACGGTGTCTCTTTATGATTGATTAAAATCAGCCCTTACTTCAGGATTTTATATTCACGGGCAACACGAAGCAGCATCTGCAGACTATTGGCATTGAATTTCTTCAACATGTTCTTCCGGTGAGTCTCTACCGTATAGTTACTCAGGAATAACTTCTCCGCGATCTGTGGGCCTTTTAATCCATCCGCCAGCAATTGCAAGATCTCTTTTTCCCTGCGGGTAAGAACCGGAACCGAGTTGTCCGATCCCAGCCGCTGAAACTGTTCCAGTATCTTTTCATTGGCGGCTTTGCTGAGGTATACCTTGCCGTTTTGAACACTTTCAATGGCATCGATAAGATCTGCACGTTCCATGTTCTTCAACAGGTAGCCATTTCCACCACGCTGCAGTAAACCGGTGATGATACCAGCTTCGTTCGTTGAGGTTAGCCCGATGATTTTTGCTTCCTTATTTATTTCACGGATGGCTTCGCATAGCTGGAGTCCGTCCATGTCGGGTAAACTGATGTCGAGCAGGATCACATCGGGTTTGTTCTTCTCCAGAAAGGTTAGTGCTTCCTGCGCGGTTTTGCAGGT
>DASXWH010000300.1:0-18640 GCA_036503775.1 Ohtaekwangia sp. | reverse complement strand
CATGGCTACCGGCATCTTGAGGATGCTGAGTCAATCAACCCACATTCCACTTCCATGGATTGAATTTCATATTTCAATCATTTTTTTATTGGCGACATCCGAAAAATGGAAGGCCCACGGGAGTGAGACGAGTAAAAATGTCGTGTTTTTTGGGTTTTGAAAGATTATAGTGTTAGCATCCAAATCGTTACAAGTCATTTGACTGGAATTCAGAGGGAAATCTTAAGAGGCCAGATACCATTTTGCAAATTCACTATCAGGATAAACCCTACAGGCAGCCGCACATAATTCCGAAATTGCTTCTTCAACTTCTTCGCGGGATCCGCGTTCAAACCAGTCCCGTTTCTGAAAATGAATAGTGTTCAGTTCTTCTTCAATCTCCCCGATAACATCGATCCAGCGGCCAGTCCCTTGAATTGCATCGTCAATCCAAATACGTGGAAGATCTTTCTCTTTCTCATCTGAGCTGTACCCAGTCAAGGCCCAAGTGTAGCCACCATTCCAAAGTGTCTCAATCCGAAAGTTTATTTCACTTGAATAAAGTCGGGTGATTAATTCACCCACCGTTTCCTTTGTTACCCTCATGATCCTTGATTTTTGCCCTTCCGAAGCGTTGTTGCTTAGCTTTGATTAGCTGTTTTTCATTAGTGTGCACATACCCCATTGTGGTTTTAATATCACTATGCCCCATCATTCTCTGAATTGCTACCACATCACCCCCCTCAGCCATCAGGCTACCAAAGGTATGCCGGCTGGTGTGATACGTAAGTTTCTTTTTTATTTTGCACTGGCTGGCTATTTCCTTCAAAAGTCTATTCGTTACAGGTTCAGCATAGGTATCAAAAATCTTTTCCCTGTCATGTGTATAAGCAGGGAGGAATTTTCTGTCGATCGGAAGCAACGGGACTTTCACCTCTTCATTTTTGAATTTAGTTTTCTGAGGTGTATAGATCAACATGTTATCATGGACACTCGCCCAGGTGATCACATTGATGTCAGATATCCTGAGACCTGTGTAGCAGCTGAATAGGAAATAACGCAAAACCTTTTTGTGGTTAACGGGCGAGTCTGGCTTGTTGTAGTACTGCAGGATCCTGAAAACTTCTTCTTCGGTCAAGGCATTCCTGTGTGATTTGAATGTTCTGATCTTCATTTCGAAATCCTTAACAGCAATGCCTTTTACCCGGGCATCACGTAGGTAATGCTTGACGATCTTCATTATCTTCTCAATCGTGGCGCTACCATTACCTTTTTCAATCAGGTAGTTCCGGAAGGATTGCATGAGCTCCGGAGTAACATGATTAAAGTTGATCCCCTTCTTTCTGAAATCCTTTAATTTGTTGATTACCGTAACGTGCTGCTTATGCGTGTTGGTAGCAATTTGGTTCTTCTTCCCTTCGAGCTCACTCTCGACAAATTTGATCAGATCCATCCGATCAGTTGGGTCGTTGAAATGATTTCTAAAATCCTCCGGAGTTAACAGTTGATCACGTTGCCTGAACTTCGATGCTATCGTATTTGCCTTTGCAACTGCATTTAGCATTTCGGCTTCATAGTCTTTAGCGTTTGGATGGCTGGGTTTAACCACTTGTCTGCGACCATCGAAGGAATCAGGTTGTATATAAAATCCTAAAGGGACAAGTGCACGCTGTCTGTCGATAATTGCCTGCAAATAAACCATTCGCATTCCATTCTCCTTAGTGTATTCACTCAGTACAATTTTGCAGCTAAAGCTCATGCAGATTCTTTTTTAGTTTATGTAGCCATTCTGAAGCAACCCCATGCAAAAAACCCGCATCGCTACTATGCAATGCGGGTTTTTCCAATAAATTGGAATTCGTGTAGTCCGTACGGAACACCCAAGCGAACCATCAAACTGCGATGGTGGCCAGTATCTTACATCTATTTCTTCCGGAGGTTTTGAAGCAGTTGTGAAACACGATCTCTTCGGGCTGCCTGGATGGCCAGCATGACTATGCGTTTCTGCTCTTGTTTGCTGAGGATCATTGCTGTGCATTTCTAAATTCTTATGCCTTCCCTTTCTTCTTCACGATAGCCTCCAGATCGGTGATCCGCTTAACCAGGTCTGTGTACTTAGGTGCATCAGGTTCTGCAGCCAGGCTCGGGTACGTTGATGCTGGTGCTTCGTATCCATGGTACAGGTAATGCATGCTCAGCCCCGTGAGCATCGAAACCGCTTCAATGAAGCTGTACGAATCGATCTCTTTCTCATCATTCAGGCGCTCAACGATAGTGTTACGCTTCTTCCCCAGGAGATTTCCGACTTTTTCATGAGGCACCTTTGCCTCCTTTAAAGCCCTTTTTATGCGTTCATTCCGGGTTTCTGCCACAATTGAAAAATTAATTAGTCGGAATACTTGACTTTTATAGTCGGAATTTCCGACACTTGTACCACAATACAACAACAGTAGAACCACAATGATAATAACCGAAAGTCTTCGGAACAAAATCCTTTTGCATTTGCCAAAAGGTTATGCGGCACTCCTCGCAAAACAGTGTGACTGTCACGAGAACACAGTCTACAACGTGCTGCACAAAAGCAGTGAAAATGAAACCGTATCTGCAGCGCTGATCGAGCTCGCGCGCAAGACAAAGGAGGAGAAGAAGCGAAAGGACAAAGAGCATAAGCGATTGGAAAAAATTGCTCAGCAATTATAGCGCGTCCCACCAACGCGCACCCTGCATACACACGCCACACCTCACACTTGTACTGTTAAAACCGCTGGAAATCTTACATCGACCTATGAAGCTGAAACGCAGACAGCAGCCCGTGAAGGAATCACGCGTTGTTCTTTACGGTGACGACAAGTCACAGGAGATCAAATCCTCCAAAAAGAAACTCAAGCGCTCCAGGCGCAAGGTCGAGGTAGAGCCCACGCATTCATTTGATACTGGCCAGGGAAACTGTGGGAAGATCTGCAGCTGCGGGGAGGGCCAGTGTCGAATGAACCACAATGGCGTCTACCCTGGTGATACCGGGCCATCCATGGGAATGTGTTACTGACGCCATGATCGCCCAGCTGCAGAAGGAGCTTGACGAAGTAAGCAGACAGCTGAAAGAGCAGAAGCAGTTCAAAAGCCCTGCTCAGTTAAGTGTCCTCCGGAAGCGTCACGCGAAACTCAAGAAGCAGATCGAGTATTACACCCAAGCACACCAACGGTCAAACCCTAGTCAACTTAACCTTAACATCAAATATGGCCATCGCTAGAAAATTCGTGTTAGTGGCTGACACTACCACCCACACAGACATCGGCTGCAGCCGGAGTCACTTCGATACTCACATCCGTGATAAGCAGCTTACAGTAACTACTGAATTCCAAACGCTGGTTGTCGTCAATGACGGCAGCGGACAGCAGTGGACAATTCTAAAGTCATTGCTCAAAGGCTACCAGTGGAAAAAGGATTTCACTCATGTTTAGAATGAAGCGCATCATAACCTTCGACTATCTGCGCACACTGCAGAGAGATACGCTCATTCAACTTGTGCTTGCATCTGCAAAACACCTTTCAGAAAAGGAAGCCCAAGTAAAGCGACTGAACATGAAGGTGTGGGAATACCGTGGCCGGGTCAATGACCTGGAAAAACTAAACGAGATTCTATCATGAAAAAATACATTATCCTATCACTAAGTCACTCCACTATCAAAGAAGCAATCTTCTGGAGGGCAGACAACGCGGGGTACACCAAATACCCATGGGCTGCAGGGATCTATACCGAAGAGCAGGTAACACGAGATCCGGAATATTACAATGATGGTTTTAAAACCATTGCCATCTGCCTTACTGATGGTTCTCTGGAAAAATCTGGCCTTGTCTTCAAACTGAATATGCCTGTGTTGAAGAAGTTCATCGCTAACAACAGATTCAGGAAACCTATAAACCAAGAAGTATGAAAACAATTCAAATCCATTACAGTAAAGTCTTTTCCCTGGGCAACTATGAAAATGAAAAGATCGGTGTTGAAATCGAAATCCAGGAAGGCGATGATGTTCAGAAAGCCATCCAGCAAGCCCGTCAGTTTGTTGAATTCAATCACAAGCTGAACGGGTTAAATCTTGAGTTTGAACAATGCGAACGGGTTGTCAACAACCCTGACGACTTCACTGGCCAGCAAGTGAAGCGCGCCAAAGAACGCATGGAGCAAATCCATAATAGCATCAGTGAAGGAACCAAACTCCTGAACTAAAGACATAAGTGGCTCGATTAATAACAGTTTGAATTTTGAAGGGACACACCGTGGATTACCAACAGTTGGCCAGTGAGCCCGCCAGCTGCCCCGGTGTTGTATTAAACTTTTGCTTTTATGGAAACCGAACTAACAACCGAACAAAAGCTGGAGAAGCTTAAGCAGATCAACGCTGATATAGAGCTGATCGATGGAGAACTGAGATGTGTTGAACGTGCTCAGGAAATGAGCGAGTCTACAACAACTGTAAAGTTCATGGCAGCCAATGGAGGCGGCTATCAGTTCACAGTCTCTCCTGAAGACATTCTGGCGATGCTGCAGATCTGTAGCAACCACTTTTTATCAGTGAAGCAATCGTTCATCGCAGAGGCTAAAGAGATTATGAATTCTGGCGAACCTGACGAACCTGAAACAGAACGGGATTAACTATGCCAGCACTCAGCTACAAGGGCCGCTTTGTCGAATACGTTGAAGCGGGACTCAAACCAAAGCCAAAGAAGGACGAGCGCATCAAGCGTCAGACAATACGCAACTTCCGGAAGATTCCAGTAAAGAAAGGCAGTAAGCTGTATCACTACTTCGCTCAGCGTTCAGCTGAATACAGCAGAAAGCTAGGTGAGTCAATCTGCACCAGCTGCCGCAATGTCATCCTTAATCACAAAGTTGCTCTTGTGGCCAACCAGGAGAGCGGAACACCTGACTGGAAAGGATCTTACACTGAGATCAAAACCGCAGAAGAACTCGACCGATTCGCTTATGAAGATGGCTTCGCCAACTGGGAAGAAATGAGAAAATGGTGGGTATTGACACACGGCCCTGATTGCTTTCCTTTCTTCGGACAACTTATCAAATGGTAACCCTTTTAACCTATGGACCTAAAAACATTCGCCTTCAAAGTCAGCGAAATGCGTAAAGCACAGCAGGACTACTTTGAGAAGATAGCCAAAGCAAAGAAGACAAGGCTTCCGGCAGACTTTGCTATTTCCACCAACGCGCTCAAAAGATCAAAGGAGATCGAGAAAGAAGTTGATGCAATGGTAACAACAATCCTGGGAAGCAATCCATGAGTAGAACAGTCACCGCTTCGACCATTGCCGCTTCCATCAAATCAAATCCCCGTGATCAGATATTCTGGAAGTCATTCATGAAACGAATGACCACCGGCTTTCAAAGCCGAGACCAGCAAAATCTTTTCAACGACCATGGTGAGAAGCTCCTGCACAAGCGTGACAGAGCTGTGCAACTATTCAATCAACTGACACTACGCAAAGGATAACCATGGACAACAAGGACAAACTCATCATTAGTCTATACGATTACACTGGCAACTGGGTCATGGACTACATCAACGCTGGTTATACTGTTATTCTTTGGGACAAGGAGTTTGAAGGGGATCTCATTGAAAGATTCGGGTGGCTGATGTGTCGTGTTGACGACCTCAAAGAACAAAACCCCAGATTGATTGTGTACGGAATATTTGCTGCACCTCCTTGTCAGGCAATTACGAAATCATCTAATCGCTATTGGTATAACAGATACCTTGAACCCTTCATCGGAGAACTGGAAGCCTTTGAAAATTTGACGGTGCTATCCACAATGCTGGTCGAAATAGCACTTCACGCGGTTGATGTATTCAAACCAAAATTCTGGGTTTTGGAAAATCCTCCAGGAAGAATGGAGACACTGGTACCAGCGATAAAACCACATCGCAAGATGATGTTCCAGCCTTGCGATTATGGCGACCCATACAGCAAACCCACTGTATTGTGGGGAGAATTCAATCACAACCTTCCTCAGTCACCTGTGTTGCCGATCATGACAAACATGATCAGGGATATGGGAGCGAGAAAAGGAAAATCCCGGGCAAGGCTCCGGAGTGCTACACCACGAGGTTTTGCTAAAGCCTTTTTTCAAGCCAATAGATAACTACTTTTTAAACTCCCTGATGTCACAACCACAACCCAACTACGAGTACTTACACGCACGCCTCAAGGAACTTGGTATCTCTGATCAGCAGAACACTTTTCTGCGCACCTGGTCACAGGAAACTTCAGAGCTCGATCCGGATGGCAAGACCATTATCACAACAAACACTCACACACGTCCATACAAGATCTTCGACACCGATCCGGAAGGGCTGGGTAATATCATCATTCATTACTTCAACCTGCTTGGCCAGCCATACCGGTGGAAGAAAGAAGATACTTCCCAGGTGCGTGACTTCATCCGCACACGCCATCGCGACCCAAAGGAAGGACCGAAGTATACTCAGCCTCCTGGTAGTCCCGTTGTTCCTTTCTTTCCTCCAGCCATCATCAGGAAGTACAAGTCATGCAAAGCACCGGAAATAGAATTCAAAGGTTCGGAAACCGAAAAGCCAGTCCGGGAAACAATACCGGTGCTGTACCTGGTGGAAGGTGAGTTCAAAGCGTTCGTGGGGTCTCTGCTGAATATCGATATCGTTGGCCTTCCCGGGATCCACGGTTTCTACAATGGTGATGTGAAGGGAAAGCTGCATGAGGATATCGAAGAGCTGATCGTTACGTGTGAAGTTGAAAAGATTGTGATGCTGTACGATGCTGATTTTCTTTCCGTCAGCTGGGCAGATGGTAAAGATCTTTCGAAGCGGCCATACAGCTTTTACGGATCCATTAAATCATTCCGGGAAAGCCTGCAGCCGCTGATCGATTCTGACAAGGTGAACCTGAAGTACGTGTACTACATGCACATCAAGAGCAAGTACATGAACGATGCCAAGGGCCTTGATGATCTGCTGTCGAAATATGCCGATAAGTCCGTAGAGATCCAGACCGATCTGGCTGAGCTCAGCACAGCGCGGAAGTTCTTCGAGGGCAAACAGATCAACGATCTGAACAGAGATGTGCAGGGGTTTCTCTACCGCTATCTGGGCCTTACGGATGAGTCCGAGTTCTACAAAGTTTACTCTGATTTCATCGGTGGCCGTGAATTCAAGTTCAAGCGCAGGCGGTATATCTATGACGGAGAGAAGAAGGCATGCGTATTCGTAAAGCACGAAGACGCTGAGAAGTTTATGCGCATTGGTCCCGACTGGCTGAAGGTGATCACTACGGTGAACAAGTTCAACGAGCCGGAGGAAGAGCTCGTACCCTGGAAGATCTCCGAGATCCAGCGCGACTATGCCAAGCGCTTCCCTGACTTCATAGAAACCATCCCGCGCTATGACGGTTTCTGCAACGAGCCGGCATGGCTAAATGGCTACAAGCCATCACAGCATAATTGTTACAACGTAGTGCGCCCGCTAAAGTGGGTGCCACAGCCAGGCAGCATTACCAACACGGTGGCCTACCTGAAGCACGTGTTCTCTGGCCAGGGAAAGATCATCCTGGACGACAAAGGATTCTTTGAAAAGGAAGAAGCCTACCTCGGTGATCAGTTCACTGTGGCGCTCGACTACCTCACCATCATGCTGAAGCATCCCAAGCACATGCTGCCGGTGCCCTGCCTGGTGAGCCCGGAGAACAACACCGGTAAGTCCACATTCCTGAAGTGGCTGCAGATGATCTTTAGCGATAACATGTGCATCCTGGGCAACGCTCAGTTCCAGATGAAATTCAATGGCCACTACGCTACTAAGTTTATCATCAGCATCGATGAAGGTTTCCTCGAGGTGGATAAGAAAGCCGAGAAGGAAAGACTCAAGCAGCTGGTCACGGCCGATAGCATGTACATGGAATTGAAGGGAATGAACGTGCGGAAGATCCCGTACTACGGCAAGATCATTATCTGCAGTAACGATGCCGATCGGCTTATGAAGATCGATGAAGGGGAGAGCCGGTGGTTTGTTGTACGGGTGCCGGTGATCACGGGCACCAAGGATCCGGACCTGGAGATGAAAATGAAATCAGAGGTTCAGGCATGGCTTCACTTCCTGCAGAACAGATCCATATTCCATCCGCGGGAGGACCGGCTGTGGTTCGCTGCAGAGCGTTTCATCACCGAGCAATTCAAGATCATTGTGGAGACTACAAAGAACCGTGTCGATCGCGTGTTCGAAGACTGGATCCAGGAACAGTTCATGCTCTACCGCTGGCCGGTGCTGCGCTACTCACAGAAGTACCTCACGCAGATCTTTAACGATTCAAAGAACAGCAAGTACAAGATCGATGCTATCGAAATGAAAGCATACCTGGAGCGCAAGGGACTGAAGATCGATATCCCTCAGCGTCACAAAATTCCTATTGGCTTTGATCTGAACATGGCCGGCAATGATCCAAGCATAGTCACCACTGAAGAGATGGGCAGGCCCTACAAGTTCATTGCCGAGCAGTGGCTTTCCCCTGGCCAGCTGGAAGAGTTTAAGAAGCCCGTAACACTTGTTACACTGCAGGAGCAAAGGCCGGTTCCGGTTCATGCCGAGCAGGCAACACTGGCTTTAACCAAAAACGTAGGCGGTGATTATCTACCGTTTTGAATTTGATTTTATGGTAACAATTGTAACAAATGTAACAATGACTAAAACTAAAACAGATTGCAGGAAAAGAAAGACACCGGAGTTACCGATGTTACTGCATCACAGTTGCATGTTACAATTGTTCGTTACGTTACCTGATTTTAAAATTTCCACACGATGAATAAACTACAGGAATCACTGATCAAGCCTGATGAAAAGGTGTACAAATGGTACGAGTTATCTGCAGATCGGCAGCAGGTTGTTGCCCTTGTCCACGCGAAGGCATTCAAATGCAGCCCGAAAAAAATGCTCACCCTGTTTGAGATTGGAAGGCCTACCATCGTATTCGGTCCGCAGCATAATTACTGCAGAATCCATCCGGAGAGTGTAGATGTAATGAAGGTTATAACGAAACAATACCTATGACAACAACAGCACAAGCAACCTATCCGAAATACTTCCGGAAGAACGGAAAGTGTGTAAAGGTGCTCTCACCAACCGAAACCCGCACCATCATTCTGCCACCGGATGCTACTGCAGCTGAGCGATTCTCCAGCTACCCGGCAGCTGAGCGCCTGGCTGAAGACCTGAAGACCTTCTCAGAAGTAGTACCGGAGGTATGGACAGACTTCCTTCGCGGCTTCTATTCAGCCATAGCGGATGAAAGATTTGAAGACAGCAAGCGGATCAAAAAAGAGATCCACGAGCTCACTAAAAGACCTGCTCCTGAGGAGCCATTAACAGAAGGCTAACCTTTAAACAATAGCAATATGGAAACACTCGAAAAGATTAAAAAATTAACGTTCGCATCAGCGTGCAAACTGCGTAAGCTCGATGCAAAAAAAGTGGTACCTGATTTCGCACACCTGCCGGAGGAAGACAGGGAAGGGATGCAATCCCACACCATGATAGTGATCATGGTAGCCGCGGCCAATCAGATAGCCAATGACGGCAAACCGTGGAAGGCAGACTACAGTGATAGCAATTGGAAGTATGAAGCTCGCTGGTATAATAAGGGCGGTTCTTCCGGCTTCCGGTATATCGGCTACGGTGGCTGGCACTCGGGTTCGACTGTCGGCTCGCGCCTTGCTTTCATAAGTTATGATTGCATGCGTGCGCTCTGTGAACAGAACAAAAACTACATCAAGCTTTGGAATAAGTATTCACCCGTAAAATAAAAACGACACATGAAACAGATACAAGAACTCACGTTTGAGAAAGCCTGCGAAGTAAAAGGCATCAAAGAAGAAGACCTGGTTATTACACTTTCTCCACTCTACCCGGCCCGTCACGGAAAAGCAATAGAAGCAATTGGTAAGATATTCATCATGGTTGACGCTGCCAATCAAATTGCTAACGATGGAAAGGAATGGTCTGCTGACTTTACGGATAGCAATTTGAAATGGGAGAATTGGTATGAAATGATAGAAGATGAAGAGGGCGGTTCTTCCGGCTTCCGGTGTAACGACTACGGTAGCTGGTACTCGGCTTCGGGTGTCGGCTCGCGCCTTTGCTTTGTGAGCAAGGAGGTAGGTAAGGCGTTAGGGAACAACATAGAGTTCATGAAGCTGTGGAACGACTTCGCTTTATATAAATAAAGTCAACAAGGCTGTGTGATGGTTGGGCGGTTCTTCCGGCTTCCGGTATAACGACTACGATAACTGGAACTCGAATTCGAATGTCAGCTCGCACCTATGCTGAAGATATAACTGTCGCAGGCCCTGCCACTGGGCAAAAAATAACGAACAAAATCTAAGGCGTTGGTACCGAAAGAGAAGGCGACTTATAGAAAGCAAAGCAATGAAACGAATAGGTAACATATACGAGCAGATCACCAGCCTGAAGAACCTGCAGGAAGCTGACGCTAAAGCCCAGAAGGGTAAGGCATGGCAGCATGGTGTGCAGCTGCATAACCGTAACCGGGAAGGCAATCTTCTGGTACTGCAGGATCTGCTTGTCAGTAAAACCTATTGCACATCTACGTATGATGTATTTACAATTCGCGAGACGAAGGAACGCGAGGTATACCGGTTACCGTATTTCCCGGATCGCATTACACACCATGCTATTATGAAGGTGCTCGAACCAATATTCGTCAGCACGTTTACTGCAGACACCTATAGCTGCATCAAGAAGCGGGGAATACATCACCTGCTACATAAACTTAAAAGAGATATCAACGACACTGTAGGCACGCAATACTGCCTGAAGTTTGATATAAAGAAATTCTACCCGAGTGTTGATCACGCCAAGCTCAAGACCTTGCTTCGGAGGAAGTTCAAAGATCCTGATCTGTTGTGGCTCCTGGATGAGATCATTGACAGCGCACCAGGTCTGCCGATCGGCAATTACCTCAGCCAGTACCTTGCCAATTTTTACCTGTCATATTTTGATCATTGGCTGAAAGAAGAGAAGAAAGTAAAGTACTACTACCGGTACGCTGATGATATCGTAATTCTGCACAGCGATAAAGCAAAGCTTCATTCCCTGCTGGATGATATCAGGTTATACCTGGAAGAGCTGAAGCTTGAGGTGAAGGGTAACCACCAGGTATTTCCGGTTGATGCACGCGGCATTGACTTCGTGGGGTACGTTTTCCGTCACAGCCATATCCGCATCCGGAAGCAGATCAAGAAAAACTTCGCTCGTAAACTGAGCAGAAACCCGAACCACGCTTCAAAGGCAGCATACCTCGGTTGGTTTAGCCATTGCAATGCTACTCACTTAACAAAAAAACTATTACCCTCATGAACAACTTTTCCGACTTTGACATCAAACCAAAAGCAATTCCATTCACTGGCGACAAGATTAAAATAAAAACCCTGGTGAACGTGCAGATCAAGGTGATTGACTTCAAAATAGCACCTTCAAAAAAGAAGGAAGGCACGGAGTATCTCACCTTGCAAATTGAGAGATCCGGAGACAAGCGGGTTACATTCACGGGCTCTTCAATCCTAATCGATCAGATCAGACGGGTGCCGACCGATAAGTTCCCATTCACTACGACTATCAAACAGATTAACGAATACTATGAATTCACATAATATGAAAGGAACAATCGAACTCGCAGACATACTCAAACAGCGGGATGCTGAGAAGTATAAAGCCATCATTACCCGTGCAGCCAACAACGGCTACCATGATCACAAGTTCATGAGTATTCCCGGGCATCCGGAATACGCAGCTTGCCTGTGCCCCAAAGTGCAGCTCGTCACAGATCTCTCCGTATTCCCGGAGTTGGATGACATCAAAAAAGATGTAATGGAAGGTAAGTACGATGAGGTGGCCGATGAACAAGATGCTGCGGAAATGCGCGGCTGGTTGATCGAAGACGGTGCGCCAGATAGCCTGTTCAAAGAATTCGGATTCAAGGTTCCAACAGAAGCAGAAAGACTTTTACGTAAACCAATCAATAATTGATGAAAAAGAAGACAGTCATACTTCAGATCATCACCATTGTGTCGCAGGTGCTTCACATGCTGATCATGCTCCTTTACCTAATCCTTACAAACAGGCTACCGAAATGAATTCACCACATCAATATTATCGGATTACTTCCGGAATGGCATTCCAAATTTTATGCCTCTAAATAAACAAGCATGGAATTTCTTGAATGGAAAATTTAAGAATCCGCACACAGCCTTTCGTTACCGGGAAATATACTCCGGAGGGTTATCAATGGTACATGAAATAAAGGACAATGAAATCTAAAGCCACAATGCTCAGCACGGAGCGCGCGCGTATGCTGTTCGATCACATCCTGGATGGATTCAAATCCAGCCATGCCGGCATCAGGCAGCTGAAGGAAAAAGAGCTGATCGATGAAGGTGCATACATAGATCTCCTGGAGAAGAATAGCCAGCGCCTGATCGACAGGATCCACGAGTTCAAAGTTGGGCAGCGCCTTGTCAGCATCCTCTTTGCCATGATGTTTTTCTGGATGGCCATCAGCGACAACGACCTGCAGATGCGCAGATCCAGGAGAATGAGAACCCGCAGAAGGAATGAAACTGAACAAACTTCCGACCTATGACAGACCAACAAATACTTTTAAAGATCATTACCAATCGACACGGAGATAAAGTTGACAATATCCAGCAGTTGATCTCAATCACGTTCACCGGGGAAGAGTTGTTAGAGCTATGCAGATCCTTCAGGGATGAATCAGGCAGTTATTGTAAGTGGGAGGACATTATTGTCATTAAAGAAAAAGACCTTCAATGGGCCATCAGGCAACTCAATAACTTTAGGAATAACAAGGTGGTTGAGATTCCTGTGCAGGCACCGAAAGGAATTCTCCCTCGTATCCCCCCGAGTCCGGTTTTTTATATGCCGCCAAAATTATTATTTAAGCAGCTTCGGGTTGATGAATGGACTATGGTGGTAAATGCTCCAGTGCCTTTTCGTAAACCATTAATCTAAAGTCCTTATGAAAAACAAACACACCTACGCGAGTGATAACAGTATTCCGGATAAGTACACCCTGGAACAAATAAAACCACCGGCTGAATTAACCGCAGAGCTCGCGGCCATGTATGAGAAGAGCGCGGACATCCTGTCGCAGATTGCTCACAGCGCTGTGGAAAGAGTAATCATTGAAGTACTGCGCACCGGCCTGAAGCGTGAGCCAACAAAGGAAGAGATTAACGATGTGAAGGTTTCATACTCCAAACACGAGCACGAAACATGCGTCTTTTATAAGGAAATACTTATTGGCTCCCTCAGCTTTGATCTTGTTTTTGAAAATCTGAAGAGCAGCTACCGTGTGCAGTTTCGGCCAGCTGAAGGATTCCTTACGATCTCAACCGCCAGTAATACATAAACTTCAAATGCTGGTTCTGCTTTACGATACTGTTATAAGTAACCTGGCCACCTACAAAGAAGGGGTGCCACTTGCCGTCCCGATCAGCGCCTATCACCAGGCCTTCAAAACCGTTACGCTTTCCCTCTGCATTCCAGTCTTCAAGCAGCTTGTGCACCGGGCTGTCTGCAGGTGCCAGCAGATTTGGCGCCACCGATGCCGTGTCCCCATGGCGCAATTCAATGATGTACTGCATGTGCCGCGAAGTATCGGTAGAACGCCCCACAATAATTCCCTCGAGGCCGCTACTGAACAACCTTACCACCGTACCATCCGGAAGATCTCCATAAAAAACCGTCATACTTTTTAACCGCTATGAGAAAAAACAACCTGACCACCATCCCCACACGCAAGCATCTTAAAAAATTCCTGCTCAGGTATTACGATACCCGTGAGCCGGTTATGATCGATAACCATACATCCCTGGGCCGCGCAGTGCTGAGCGCGCTGGTGCTCAAAATGCAGTACGTTCCGGATGGTCACGATCACAACGACACCCTTCAGCTGCAGCTGAGCTCGCGTGTTACGGAAAGAACGCTGCGAACGAAGCAGCTGATCACCATCAACAACCACCTGGACGAGATGTTTGAAGAAGCGCTCATCACCTGGATACACGCCCAGGGAACCGAAGGTGTTAACCCCAACCTGGCGTGTAAAAGCTTCCTGAGTTTCTTCAAAATCGAGGAAAGTGAGTACTCCTACGATGCAGCATACAAACGTTGGCAACGGTTCAAGACACGTGCCGCTGAAAAACTAAAGAAAAATCAGCGAAAGTGTCCTAAAAAACCCGCGAAAGTGTCGGGCCGAAAATAACGCAGGGAAAAACCAGCACAAACATTCACGCGCTGACAGTGCCGTAGCCCTGTCCTAAGAGAGGGGAATCATGCTTTGCAACTTCGCAGAGCATGAGCTACCTGCGTAATATCAAACGACTGTCCCGAGCCGATAACCTCGGTGGGATTCTTATTCTCAAGGTCGCGCGCAAGGATGATATAGAATCCATCCCTGATCCGGTTGGATCTATTATATCAGGCAACATTGTATTCAAGGCAGGGAAGGGTTTTGTAACCTGGGAGGCTACGCTAGAATCCGTTCGCAGCCAATCTAACTCCAGGGCAAACCGGGAGGGTACAAGCCGGCAGAACCGGATTACATTCACTGTTCCGAAAGATGACGCGCTGATCAAGGCCCAGCTCGACCAGGCCGAAGGGGATGAGATCATCATCCTGATCACCGATGGCAACGGCAACAACAAACTATTCGGCCAGTTGGATCTGCCGGTTAAGCTGGAGTACGATCACGACAGCGGAGCAACCTTCGGCAACCTTAATCACTATCAGTGCAGCATCAATTACCAGGGACCGAACAACATATTTTTCTATTCCGGTGCGGTCACACCTCAGCCTGCAGGCACATCACCTGCCATCGTTCAGTTCAGCACCGGTGAATTGATAGCCTCGCTCAACCCCAGCGATGTGCTGGTCGTGAGCTCAGACTTCACGCACACCTTTACACAATATCCGGGATCATCACCCAGCGGCATACCTGCCATCGTGAAATGGGATGATGATACACCTATTGCAAGCCTTCAGCCAGGCGATATCCTGGTAGTGGAAACCGATTTTGATTTTGACTTCGAAATAGTAGGAAGCCTATGACACTCCCCGAACTTATATCAGACTGTACCACCAAGCTCACCCGTGCCGGATCCAACCGGATCAGTGGACCTGACATTCTGCAATCCGTTCTCAACGTGATAGCATTCTTCGCCACACAGATTGCCGACATCATTCCATTGTGGGGTGCCGAGCTCACCTTTCAACTGGATGGCAGTGATGATGGCAAGTATTGCACATACGCTGACACGAACGGGAAGAAAAGAATATTTGAAACGAAGGTTGATGACAACACCAATCACCTTCCGCCTGCAGATCCGTTGATCACGGAGAACACCTGGTGGCGAGAGATCTCTGCGAGCGCCAGTGCTGCCATTCCCGAATGGGCAGCTGGTGTGTATGGTCCCGGGTTGATCATTGTGTTTCACAATCACAGTACAGACGGCCGGGGACTATATGTACTCCTTAATCCCACGCGTCCTTATGAAAGCGCCAACATTGAAGATGAGATAGACGATGAAGATTGGGAACGCCTCGGAGGATCTTCCGTAGGCGGTGGATCATGGGCTCCTATAGCACACGATCTCTCAACAGGTCTGCCTTCAGGCGCTGCAGTGGATTCAGTCTACAAAATAACCGTGGGTGCAGCTGTTGATCTGGGTGATGGCGATGGTGTTCAGATGATCCCTGCCCGCTCATACCTCACGCTCTTCTCTCCTGGAGTCTGGAAAATGTTTTAACAAAACCTCTATATGAAAAGGATACTCATTCTATTTTTTACGCTCGCAAGTTTAGCGACCATCGCGCAAACCACCGAGAGTACCCAGCTTGGATTCTCAACATCCGTTAAGTCGGGTGTAACACCGGCTAAGGTTGGTGCCGCCCTGGATGCAATCATCAACGGCACGAAAGGCGATTACATAGATGGTACCGCCACCAGCACGAACACTTATGCGGCTACGATCACGAATACCTCGATGACCTCCTACAATTCAGGAGTGTGGTACATCATAACGTTTACAAACGCCAATACATCAACAACTTGTTCCATCAATATCACGAGCGCTTCCGCGCTGGGTGCCGTGCCCATTAAGGATAATAATGGAACAGATCCGGCTGTTGGGGCAATCAAGGCAGGCGGCACGTACATTATGAAATACAACGGCACGCACATGCGTGTTATGAATTTTGATGATGTTGGATCATCCGTTACTGTAGCTACAGCCGCAGAGGTAAACACCGGCACAGAGAATGGCAAGTACGTTTCTCCTTCAGCTTTCACCACCAGCAAGCACCCGCTTGAATCTGTTTCGACTATCACCACGGGTGGCACCATCACGCTCAATTTTGATGATGGCAGTGCAGATGATGCGGTTCAAAAAATATTTATTGGTTCAGCCTCATGGTCAACGCCAAAAACGCTGGCGTTCTCAAACGCATCAAATACGTTGGTGTGGAATTTTCATTTTGAGATAACAAATGTAGCTGGCACAATCACCTGTTCAACCTGTATCATGAACACGGATGATCCTCGGTGGGATAGTGGTACTGACACCTGGCAAGCTTTACCAGGAAAAACGGGTAAGTACGAAGCTACTGCCACGTATGACGGCACTGCATGGAAGCTCAAGATCGATGGCCCTTACAATTAATTTTTTATGAAGCGACTATTTTTTCTATTTCTATTAATACCTGTATTCTGTGATGCGCAGCTGATTGCCAACCACGGACTGATGGGCAGGCAGGCGCGTGACACTGTTGCTATACCTTATCCATTTTTTGCGAATAGTGTTGACACTGATTCAATCAGAACTGAGTGGATAGACATCGGTGCGGATACATACGTTTTAGAGAGCGATGATAACTTTGATTTCAGTTCCCCCACTACAGAGTATTCAGGTACGAATTTAAGTTATACGCTCACGGGGTTAGGAGCCAATGTTAAACGGTACTTCAGGCTACATGCTGAAACGGACGGACTTGTTAATAGCCCTTATGTATACGACTCTGCTACGACATTCCCGTTCATTCCGGTAGCACATTACGAATTTACAGGGCTTGAAACAGAAGATAATATATATGGCGATTGGTCGAGTGGTGATGATTTTAACCAGTTCAATTCAGTAATTAATTACAGCGGTACGCCTCTTGTGCCGGTTGGCGCTGGTGGTTTAGACTTAGCATCTAAAAATTATACCCCATACCCATCTTATGCCACTGCACACTGTGCGCCTTCAACACCGTGGGCGCTTGGGGATTTTGAAATTAACATACTTGTTAGGCTTGTATCCACAATTAGTAATAATCAGATTTTTAGCAACTCGTCATTGTCTGACAATTACATCAGGTTCAACACGTATTCTCAAATCAGGTTTGCATCAACCACAGGAGTAACACTAACCTTAGACACTTCTCTGGAGGATGGCAAGAGTTACTTTATTTCGTTCATTCGATCAGGAACTACATTCACTGTAATAATTAAAGATGTGAATGGCGTTGTTCAAACAAAATCAGGTACATGCCCTACCACTACGGTAACATTCAATCGTGTTTTCCACACCGCCACCAACTACTACATTCAGCGAATCAATATAATGGATAGGCCATTGACAGATGCCGAGAGAGATGCGGTTAGGGATTATTTGAAAAGGCCGGTATTAATACCTGAGCCAAATGACACAACTACAGAGCCTAAGGATCTTTCATGGAATACCTTTTCTGGCAACTACATAACAAACAGCGATTTTCCAAACATCGTATCAACTTCATTCGTGCGTGACAAGTTCCTTGCATGGAATGATGACTACACATTCATTAACGTTCAAAAGAAATACGAGTCTCCAACTTACGGTGAAGACCTTATATATGTGTTAAGGCCTGGTCAATTTTCTACGCCTATAGAAATGGGTGTGCCGGGTGGCACTTCAGAAGATGTACATAACACAGGGGGTATATGCTTTTGGAACAACCTACTGGTTCATTTCGAACAATCGAAACACCACAGCGATGGATTTCAAAACTCAATCGTTGTAAAAATGTTCGGTAAAAATATGAACATGGTGGCATATAAGCAGATCCCAATAACTAAGGGTGTTGTGAGTTATGCCGCATTGAACCTTCAGTATCATCAAGTCGCTATCATAGACGATGTTATTTACATCGTGGCCCAGGAAAGAAGCGGCAAGATAGTAATGCTTATCTCTGATGATGAATGGAGTTCTTTTAAAAAGTTTGACATCATAGGTGTTAGTGACAGTGATGATTTTCTTTACCACCAATTGATTTATAGTGAGGATAAAATAATTCTCACAATAGATCATGAGGTCCAACCAGGTAACGATCACAGAGCCTCTTATATTTTAGTTGCTTATCCTTCCGTTAGCGCTACAACATTGTGGAATGTTGCGGGTACATTTTCTAAAGATATAAGCACAAGTGGACAGATAACACTAACTGAGGGGGACGCAAATTATCTGCTCGGTACAGCAATAACTGGTTCACCTGGGGATCTGACAAGCGTGAA
>DASXWH010000299.1:0-6406 GCA_036503775.1 Ohtaekwangia sp. | reverse complement strand
GGAGCTATCGACATTATTGTAATCGACTCGGTTGCTGCACTGGTACCCAAAGGTGAATTGGAAGGTGAGATGGGAGAAAGCAAGATGGGTCTTCAGGCACGTCTTATGTCTCAGGCGCTGCGTAAGCTTACCGGTACGATCAATAAAACAGGTTGCGCGTGTATATTCATCAACCAGCTCCGTGAAAAGATCGGAGTGATGTTCGGAAATCCGGAAACAACAACGGGGGGTAATGCATTGAAATTCTACGCCTCGGTTCGCCTGGATATTCGCAGGATCGGTCAGATCAAAGAGGCTGCTGATGATATCACGGGGAACAGAGTAAAAGTAAAGGTGGTAAAAAACAAAATGGCACCTCCTTTCAAGGTAGTAGAGTTCGACATCATGTATGGAAGAGGTATTTCAAAATCCGGAGAGATCGTTGACATCGGTGTTGAACTGAATGTCATTCAGAAATCCGGATCATGGTTCTCCTATGCTGGTAACAAACTGGGGCAAGGCCGGGATGCTGTGAAGCAGCTGATCGAAGACAATCCGGAACTGATGGAAGAACTGGAGAAGCGAATCAAAGACCAGCTTGCCGGGGTAGAAAACAAAGCAGTGCTGGAAGAAAAATAGAATATAAACTAAGTCATTGATCAATGGTCATTAGTCGTCAGGGAATTTTCCCAATGACTAATGACCATTGACTTTTTTACGTGGCTCGTATCGCCACCACCGGATCAAGACGCGCTGCTAAAGCTGCCGGAACAATTCCTGATATAATCCCTATGAGTGATGACACTACAAGGCCCAGCACAATGTTATTAAAGGTCAACGCTACCTCCAGATCACCCATCGGAATAAAAGTAACGAAGTATACCAGGACGAGACCCGCTAACCCGCCAATGAGACTGAGGAAAATGGCTTCAAAGAGAAATTGAAATAGGATAAAGTAATTTTTTGCACCCAGCGATTTCTGTAATCCGATGATGCTTGTCCGCTCCTTTACGGAAACGAACATGATGTTGGCAATACCGAAGCCACCGATCAGCATCGAAAATCCACCGATAATTCCTCCGGCAATTCCAACCACATCAAAAAATTCACCGATGATGTTCGTTAAGGCTTCCGGTCTGTTGATGGCGAAACTGTCTCTTTCATTTGGGCGAAGACCACGTCTGCTGCGAATCAATCCACGGATTTCATTTTCCAGTTCCACCAGTCCAACGTCATTTTCATTTCCTTTAATACCAATACTCGACTCCATCTCATACCAGCGCCCCGTACCCGTTTGATACAATTTTCTAAACGCATTGTAAGGAACAATCACGGCAAAGTCGTTACTGGGCGTACCTAAAAAACTCTGTCCCTCTCGCTTGATAACTCCCACTACTTTATACTTCATGCTTTTAACCTTAATGGTTTCTCCCAGTGGACTTTCACCATTTGGGAAAAGAGCATTAGCTACTTCGTGTCCGATAATAGCAACACTGCGCCCATTACTAACTTCGTCATCAGTGAAGTATCTTCCGTTGATCACATTCACCTCAAATATATCATCGTACCCTTCACTCCCTCCAACCAATCGTATCTGACCGATACTATTGTTATTACGCTTGATCACAATCCGACTCTTATCCGCGAGAATGGTTATTCCACTTACATGCTTCAGGTTCTCCCGAAGCATTTTGTATTCGTTATACGAAGGTGTTGGTCTTCTCAAAAAATCCCACCATTTGTATTCGCCATTCTCATCGGCAATCCATGGCCACTTTTCAAAGTAGATCACACCGGTGCCAATGAAATTGAAACTGTCTTTGATATTTTTTTCAAGTGAATCAACAAATGTGAGCACAGTGATGATGGCGAAGATTCCTACCGTGACGCCCAACAGCGAAAGTACTGTCCGGAGGATGTTTGATTTAAGCGCCTTCCAGGCAAATCGGAAACTTTCAAATATCTGATTGAGGGTCTTCATAAAAAGCAATAACGCATCCTTCTAAAATTGGGTTAATCAAGGGGGTTAGTCGACATCAACCTCCTCTAAATTACTATCACAAGACCCAAAAAGCGTGTTTTTGTTACAAAATGAAAAAAACAGCACCTTTTGTCGCAAAAGCCATTTGTTGACTTATTTTTGCAGCCTCTAAAAAATTTACCCTTTATTGGGCATCATTTGCATAAACGAATATGAAGTTATCGGAATTTAAATTTGAACTCCCCAACAGTTTAATAGCCCTCGACCCCGCTGAAAACCGCGATGAATCCCGCCTGATGGTTGTTCACAAAGACACCGGGAAAATCGAACACAAAGTATTCAAAGATATCGTTGACTATTTCGGACAGGGTGATGTCATGGTCGGAAACGACACGATGGTATTTCCTGCACGCCTGTATGGACGGAAAGAAAAGACCGGTGCCAAGATTGAAGTGTTCCTGTTACGCGAACTCAATGCCGACATGCACCTGTGGGATGTTCTGGTGGATCCGGCCCGTAAGATCCGTGTGGGTAACAAACTCTACTTCGGAAATGGTGACCTCGTTGCTGAAGTGATAGACAATACTACATCCCGTGGCCGTACGATCCGTTTCTTGTTTGACGGAGATTCAGCAGCCTTTGATAAAGTAGTAGAGACGCTCGGAGAAACACCACTGCCAAAATACATCAAGCGTAAGGTTAAGCCCGAAGATAAAGACCGGTTTCAAACTATTTTTGCCAAAAACAAAGGGGCGGTATCGGCTCCTACTGCCGGCCTTCACTTCACACGTCAGTTGATGAAGCGTCTTCAGTTGAAAGGCGTTGATATGTCGTTTGTAACGTTACACATCGGTCTGGGTACATTTCGCCCGGTAGATGTTGAAGATCTGACCAAACACAAAATGGATTCAGAGAACTTCATCGTGAGCAACGCCTGTGTTGATACCGTGAACAAAGCGTTGGACAACAAAAATAAAGTTTGCGCGATCGGTACAACTACCATGCGTGCCCTTGAATCTGCTGTATCTGCAACCAACCGTCTGAAAGCACGCGAAGGATGGACTGACAAATTCATTTTCCCTCCTTACGATTTCAAGATCTGCAACGCCATGATCACCAACTTCCATATGCCTGAATCGACACTGTTGATGATGGCTTCTGCATTCGGAGGTTATGAACTGGTGACAGAAGCATACAAAGTTGCCAAGAAAGAAAAGTATAAATTCCTGACCTACGGTGATGCCATGTTGATCATCTAAGGAAATTGAATTGGAGCAGAAAGGCTATCTCATCGAGGTAGCCTTTTTTGTTGTATGCTTATCCTACAATTGCCGTGTAAAATAGATAAACAGACCAATAGCCACCGGATAGATCACCAGGTATTGAGGAGCTGGTAAAAAGAATCTGAAAAATATCCCCAGGGGTGCCAGCAGCAGAAAAATGCTACCCACTATAATGAGCGTTTTCTTTGAACGTTCCATGGGTTTGCGATACGTCTCTACGGTATAGTAAATCAAAAAAGCTACGACAGCCACATTAAATACCAGGATAAGAAATCTCAGGAGTATCATACCTTTGGAAATTAAACAAAGCTATGCATAATAAGGAGTATGCCATCATTGTAGCCGGTGGTAAAGGTACCCGGATGAAGACTAAACTTCCCAAACAGTTTCTGGAGATCCAGGGGTTGCCCGTACTGATGCATACGATACAGGCTTTTTATCGCTATTCAGAAAGTATTTCCATCATCCTGGTATTGCCGGAAGATGATTTTGAAACCTGGAAAAATTTATGTGAGCAATATCATTTTCATAAGCCGGTAATATTGCAGAAAGGCGGAGACACGCGTTTTCAATCCGTAAAAAACGGATTGGATAAAATTGAAGGTGATGGATTGGTAGCTGTTCACGATGGTGTACGCCCGCTGGTGAGTGAAGACATCATTGGTGCTTCCTTTCGCCTGGCCGCTGTTCATCAATCAGCCGTAGCAGCGGTACGTTTGAAGGAGTCCATCCGGATCACAGATCAGGATAATACCAAGGCCGTTGATCGTTCGAAATTCAGACTTATTCAAACCCCTCAGACGTTTCAGGTTGAGCTGATCCGCAAAGCCTACCAGATCAAAGAAGATCCAAGCCTTACCGATGACGCCAGTGTTGCTGAGCGTGCTGGGCACATCATCTCACTCTTTGAAGGCAGCTACGAGAATATCAAGATTACCACACCCGAAGATCTCATCGTTGCCGAAGCCCTGATGCAGGCACAAAAAACAAAAGCCGGTTAACCCGGCTTTATTCTAATTCTAATTACTGAATTTCTAAATTCTCTAATATTCATCCTCATTAAAGAAGAAGTCTTCTTTGGTGGGGTAATCCGGCCAGATCTCTTCGATGCTTTCGTAAGGCTGACCGTCATCCTCCAACTCCTGAAGGTTTTCCACCACCTCTAGCGGTGCACCGGAGCGAATGGAGTAGTCTATCAGCTCGTCTTTAGTAGCCGGCCAGGGCGCATCTTCCAGATAAGAGGCAAGTTCAAGGGTCCAATACATAGTGGTTAGTCCTCCTTTTAATTTTCCGCAAAAATAGAATTAATTAGACAACAGTCAACAGTAGTCTGCCGTCCGCCATTTTTTTGGTTACATCGCCACAACCCGACTCTGGTAACCCGTCCAAAACTGTCCCACGCAAACTGTGCACATTGAATGAAAACCGCCATATTTGCGCCCTAATCAGTTTTTAGTTTTTACTTACAGCCCAAACGGTACAACCACCGTCCAGGCTTTTCAACACCCCAACGCATGGCAGACGAAAAAATTATTTTCTCCATGGCGGGCGTAAACAAGATTTACCCGCCCAGCAAACAAGTACTTAAGAATATCTACCTCTCCTTTTTCTACGGTGCCAAAATTGGCGTTCTGGGGTTGAATGGATCCGGAAAATCTTCATTACTCCGCATTATTGCCGGTATAGACAAAGAATTTCAGGGTGAGGTTGTATCCGATTTAAGTTTTTCGGTGGGCCTGCTGGAACAGGAACCACAACTGGATAAGACCAAAACGGTAAAAGAAATTGTTGAAGAAGGCGTAAAAGACGTTGTGGCGCTATTGAGAGCGTTTGAAGCTATCAACGAAAAGTTTGCCGATCCGGCCGTGATGGAAGATCCGGATGCTATGGACAAGCTGATCACCAAACAGGGCGAGATCCAGGAAAAACTGGATGCCGTTAATGCCTGGGAACTGGATAACAAACTGGAACGGGCAATGGACGCACTTCGGTGCCCTCCCTCTGACTCAAAAGTGGAGCATCTTTCAGGCGGTGAGAAAAGACGCGTGGCACTTTGCCGATTACTCCTGCAGGAACCAGACGTGCTCTTGCTGGACGAACCAACCAACCACCTGGATGCCGAATCGGTTTACTGGCTAGAACAACATTTAAAACAATACAAGGGAACCGTGATAGCCGTTACCCACGATCGCTATTTCCTCGACAATGTGGCCGGATGGATACTGGAACTGGATCGCGGTGAAGGTATTCCCTGGAAAGGAAATTATTCTTCATGGCTCGATCAGAAACAAAAACGATTAGCGCAGGAAGAAAAGACGGAATCAAAACGTCAGAAAGCGCTGGAGCGTGAGCTCGAGTGGGTACGTATGAATCCGAAAGGAAGACAGGCAAAAGGTAAAGCCCGTCTGACAGCCTATGAAAAACTGTTAAGCCAGGAAACCAAAGACAAGGAAGAAAAACTGGAGCTGTTTATTCCTCCGGGGCCGCGTCTCGGAAATAAAGTAATTGAAGCGAAAGGTGTTGCCAAAGGATATGGTGACAAACTCCTGTATGAAAATTTAACATTCACATTACCACCTGCTGGCATTGTGGGAATCATTGGCCCTAACGGTGCGGGTAAAACCACACTCTTCAAAATGATCATTGGCAAGGAAAAACCAGATGCCGGAACATTTGAAGTGGGAGAAACCGTAAAGATCGCTTACGTTGATCAGGAACATGACGACCTGAAACCGGAGGATACGGTATGGCAGGCGATCACCGGAGGAAATGAACTGATTGAACTTGGTGGCAAAACCCAGAACTCAAGAGCTTATGTCGGTAAATTCAATTTCAACGGAACGGATCAGCAGAAAAAAATAAAAGAACTCTCCGGTGGTATGCGTAACCGTGTTCACCTGGCAATAGCTTTAAAGCAAGGTGGTAATCTCCTGCTGCTGGATGAACCTACAAACGACCTCGATGTAAATACACTTCGTGCTTTGGAAGAAGCACTGGACAATTTTGCAGGTTGTGCGGTTATTATTTCTCACGACCGCTGGTTCCTGGATCGTGTATGTACTCACATTCTGGCATTCGAAGGTGACTCACAGATCTTCTCCTTTGAAGGAAGCTTCAGTGAGTATGAAGAGAATAAGCGTAAGCGTTTGGGTGATGATCAGCC
>DASXWH010000298.1:0-5329 GCA_036503775.1 Ohtaekwangia sp. | reverse complement strand
GAAGTATATATAACCAGCCATAGCGATGATCAGAACGGCAGCGGCTGCCCGCCATACGGTTCGCTGTTGTTTTTTTGCTGCACGTCTTTCACATAAAGTATTCCACAACACATCCGTTGAAGGCCAGTGTGAAAGGGGAGTGTTCTCCTGCGCCAGGATCTTTTCCCGGAACAATCGGTCAAGCGAATCGTCTGTCATGTCCATCCGTGTTTGCGTAGCATTCCCTGAAGTTTTGTACGTGCGTGTGTCAGCTGTGAGCGTGATGCACTTTCCGTGATGTGTAGCAGACCGGCAATTTCCTTATGCGAGTACCCATCAATTGCATAGAGATTAAATACGGTACGATATCCTGCAGGCAGCGTGTTGACCAATGTGAGGATGTCGTCCGCTGAAACGTGGTCGGCTGCTGTTACAGCGATCTCGTGGTGCTGATCTCGTATATCCATGTAGAATCGTGTGCGATCCTTCCGCAAGCGCATGAGGCACGCATTGACCATGATCTTCCGGATCCACATCGCGAGCGAGTGATCACCCTGATATTCAAATTGTCTCAGTTTGTCGAACACGTTCATGAAAGCTTCCATCATCACGTCCTGGGCAGTGTCTTGATCTTTGAGATATCGGATGCAGAGCCGGGCCATGGGTGTAGCGAATTTTTCAAACAGAAGCTTTTGCGCATCCGGATCACCCGAAAGGCATTGCCTGATAAGCTCCTGTACTTCCAAGATTCCTGTTTGTTTAGTGGATAAATGCATCCCGAATGCAAAACGCTGCATGAGGAGGATGATTATTTCAGGAGGAAAGTTCTTGTGATTTCAGAGACCCAGCGATCGGGTATTGTATTGACCGGGCGTGTTACGCAGTTCACAGTTCACGGATGACCGCTCACGGTAGAGCCTGTTGGTAAGATTATAGTGTAAGTAAGAGCCGGGGAGGAGAATGGGCGGGGCAGCTGTTAACTGCTCTTGCGGACGAACTTTGATTTCAGTCCCATCGCACCAAAGCCATCGATCTTACAATCGATGTTGTGATCACCGCTGGTGAGTTTGATGTTCTTGACTTTGGTTCCCGCCTTTACGGGCTTGGGTGCACCCTTAACCGGAAGATCTTTGATGATGATCACGGTATCACCATCCTGTAGTAATACTCCATTGGCATCCTTTACCACAGATGAATCAGCATGGTCTTCTTCGTTTATTTCCGGAGCCTGGTCCGGATTCCATTCGAAGCCGCACTCCGGACACATCATGGATGTTCCGGTAGGATAACCGAATTCAGATTTACAGGCAGGGCAGGTGGTGTCTGACATGGTCTTGTTAATGTTGTCGCAAAAGTAATGAAGTCGCGCAATCTGAAAAGCGTTGGAGCCATCGAATGCGATTTGAATTCAACATTTTAGCCATTATCTTCCATCACTAAAAAAAACGTTATGAACAAAAGACTCTTCAAACTCGCCTCCCTGATCCTCTTTGTTTCGCTGATCAGTTGTACAGAAGAATCCGTAGAACCCAGAGCACCCCGTGATGCTGTGAGTGGCCTTTCCACGAAAGAAGGTCCGCGGGATTCCGCCAGTGGCCAGGCTACCGGTCAACTCCATGAAGTGATAAGTCCACGTGACGCAGCTACAGGGCAGTAGTTGGCAGTTGCCGGTCACCGGTATCCGGTGACTGTTCATTGATGGGCATTATCTTTTACAGGGTATCGTAAATCAACATGAAAGTGCTATGCGAAAGATAATTGTCTTGTCCATGATCACGCTGGACGGTGTGATGCAGGCACCGGGTGCACCGGGAGAAGATCCATCCGGTGAATTTAACTATGGTGGCTGGATCGCACCGTTTGATGATGAAGTCTCCGGTAAGCTTATGCAGCGGCTGATGAAACCCACCGACATATTGATCGGGCGAAAAACATTTGATATCTGGGCAGACTACTGGCCACAGCATGCTGATGGCTGGCCGGGGATCAATGAGGTCACCAAATACGTCATGTCAACCACACTGAAAAATTCCGATCCGAAAGTCTCGGCCTGGAAGAATACTATGGTGTTGGGTGATCTGGCTGCGATCATCGAACTGAAATCCAAAGGACCTGGTCCGCATGGATCGGACATCCAGGTGTGGGGGAGCAGTGAGCTGATCCAGTTGCTGCTGCTGAATGACTTGGTCGATGAACTCTGGCTGATGATCCATCCGATCACATTAGGAAAAGGAAAGAAGTTGTTCACCAGCGGACCGATCCCGGCTGCCTTTACATTAATCGAAAGCATCGTTACCACGCAGGGTGTGATCATGGGTCACTACAAGCGTGCGGGTGATGTGAAGACGGGTACGGTGGGTGGTTAACGTTATCCGTTAATGGTTAATCGTTAATCGTTAATCGTGAGCTCTTCCACGAATAACGATTAACCATTAACGTCTGTCTGCCGCCTGCCTGCCGGTAGGCAGGGTAGGCAAGGGATAACGATTAACGAATGTGACCCTGAAATTAGTAATCACTTTTTCGGCTGTGCCGCGAGAAAATCATTTACATCCAGCCAGTGTATGAAAGCATCGAACCACCGGTTGCTGGTACGATCCGGATTCCCGAGTCCGAAGCCGTGCCCACCGTTCTGATACAGGTGAAATTCAACAGGCCGGCCGGCTTTGTACCACGAATCGATCACACCAAACTGACCACGAAAAAGGAAGTCATCCGTGGCAATGACATTGAACATGGGTGGAGCATTCTTCGGCACATCAACAGGCCCCATACCACCATAGATCGGACCGATGAAATCGAGTTCAATAGCCCTGGAGTTGAGCGTGCAATGCATCGTGAGACCGGCACCGGCTGAGAAACCGATCATACCTAAGCGCGCTGTATCAACACCCCATTCTTTTGCTCTCTTAAGGATCATCGCATATGCGGCTTCTGCGTCTGCCTGCTGGTTCGAGAGATCCCAACTTGGTCTTGCTGGTGCAGCTTCTTTCTGACCATCGGCAGGAGGGGCTGCTGCTGCGAAAGTCCGGTTCATGGATTCTTTAAAACCGTCAAGTGACTCGGGCGTAGGAAAGAGTCTATACTTGAGCACGAAGGCAGCAATACCTTTGTCAGCCAGTGCCTGGGCAACTTCCCAGCCTTCATTACTCAGCGACAGCCACCGGAAGCCGCCACCGGGAGCAACAATAACGGCAGCGCCATTTGCCGTGCCGGGCTTTGGCAGGAAGGGGGTAAGTGTTGCTTTAGAAATGTTCCGCGCCATGGGATCTCCCCATTGGCGAAACCAGGTTTCGGGTGCCGGCTGATCTTTCACACCACCGGTGTTCAGTGGGATAGCGTTCGGCTCAGCAGGATTTTCCAGGGGATAAATTGTTCCGTCCTGGGCCATGACGTTTGTCGTGAAGACGAGCAGGGAAAGCAACACGGCCGCCCGGGTCAGTTTGGTACATGTGTTTGACATAGTAGGGGTAGTTTGTTTGGTAAATCATTAAACGTGTATAACTGACAATTATAATGACTTTTCGGTCCTGATCCGCGTTGAAATCGGTTGCACTCGACAGAATCGGCAAGGCGGTCGGCACCTATCCGGTTTTAACCGATGGTAGATTGGTAACAAAATGGATTGTTTGTGCACGGGGTTGAGAACCAGGTGTAATTCTACAGGAGGGGCATCTGTATGTTGAATCAATTCTTGTAAAAGACCCGATCAAAAAACGCCCGCATTTCTGCCGCATACTTTTAGACCTGTCATGTAAAATGATAGGTTATACTTAGTATGGATAAACACGTATCTTATTTACTCGATTCAGAACAGATGGACATTTTTCAACGCATGCTGGCCGGAGGCATCATCCGGAATGACGAAATGGGGGAGGCCTGGGAAATTGTTTTCCGGGCGCAGCGATTATCACCCGCGCTGAATGCATCCACGACCATCGATGCGATGCGCGAACGCCTCAGCGAGATCATCGATGCGCCAATCGACAAGAGCACTACCGTGTTCGTACCTTTCTATACCAACTTCGGAAAACATATTACGCTCGGTAAAAATGTATTCATCAACCACGCCTGCACGTTTCTCGATCTCGGGGGAATCACCATTGAAGATGATGTACAGATCGGACCGAAGGTAAACCTGATCACGGAGAATCATCCCACAGATCCTGCAAAACGAAAATACCTCGACCTGAAATCTATCCGCATCAAACGCAACGCGTGGATTGGTGCTGGCGCCACCATTCTTCCGGGCGTTACGATTGGTGAGAATTCCATTGTTGCTGCAGGTGCTGTGGTGAGTAAAGACGTTCCGGATAATTGTATTGTCGGGGGAGTACCCGCGAAGTTTATCCGGGCGATTGGATAGAGGCTTTATCGTTAATCCTGCCTACCGGCAGGCAGGCGTTAATCGTTAATTGTTCATTGTCAATTGCTAATTGCTAATTGCTAATTGCTAATTGTTAATTGTCAACTGTCATCACCCCGCACCACCAAACCCTGTTATATACCAGCACGGGCCGATCTTCTGAAATTCAATGTAGTCGGCTGTATCTCCGTCATTCCGTTCCCAGTACGTGAGCGATGACCAGGTATCGTGCGCGACAGGTGTACCCTGGGTTCGTACGGCTTCTTTCACACGGCTCCATACCGAGCGGAATTCGGCCAGCAGGCTCTCTTCATCTTCGGTGGTACCGTCAAGGTGGGCGAGGGCGACAAGTTTGTCCATCTGGTCTTTTTCAACCGCCTGTGAGAACAGCTCATAGAAGTCTTCAAACTCGCCTGTAGTACGGACGCGCTGTTCCTGGCGTTTGATCAGGTCTGCATTCTTTTTCTCAATGTCGGTGAGCTGGCCGGTGACATCTGCGGATACGGGTTTATACCACGACTGACTTTCAAAGTGCGCCTTCAGGTCAGCGCTCTTGAAGATGTGTCCGTAACGCGCGAAGATCTCATTGCGCATGAGCTTCAGTTCGGGTTCATCCATTTCCTGGATGTCGATGATCTTCAATAGCCGTTGTGATGCCTGCGGATACTGGCCCGGTGTGGCCGGTGTGGTTTGCGCCTGCACGGAAAAACTCAGCACGATCAGGATGCAGATCAGGGATTTGTTCATAGCGGTTTGTGGTAGGGTACACGACAAAGGTGCAGCACGTAATGGCTGGCGGCAATAGCATGATCATGGCATTTTATGGAAGCCTGAATGACAGACCGGAAAAATGGTATCACTTACGCCTTGCCGCCATCTGCTGTTCCAGCTGTCCGATTACACGGGTTAACGCCCGGCTGAACGATGGCCCCTGGCCAATGACCTGTTTCTCGGGTGATGTCAAAAAACCATTGCTCTGCAGCA
>DASXWH010000297.1:0-26653 GCA_036503775.1 Ohtaekwangia sp. | reverse complement strand
AAATGAAGTGGAGTCAGAACCTCACCCTTATTTCCATCATCTTCATCAGCTGGGGTATTGCCCTGTTCGAATACATGCTCCAGGTACCCGCCAACAGGCTTGGTTCAAACCAGTATGGCGGCCCGTTTTCACTGATCGAGCTGAAAGTAATCCAGGAGGTACTCACGTTAGTTGTCTTTGTTGTTTTCTCGCTGGTCTTTTTTAAGAATGAAACACTGCGAATGAACCACCTTATCGGTTTTGTTTTCCTGATACTGGCCGTGTACTTTGTGTTCAAAAAGTAAGTATGGGCAAACTGCAGAATAAAGTAATCTGGATCACCGGAGCTTCTTCAGGCATTGGTGAAGCGCTTGCCTATGAACTTGCCCGTAAAGGCGCGCGCCTTATTCTCTCTGCGCGAAGAAAAGAAGAGCTTGAACGCGTGAAGGGAAACTGCGTAGCCGCTTCCCAACCCAACATCAGGACACTCCCATTAGATCTTACCAAAACCGAAACGCTGAAACTTTCAACAGAGGCAGCCATCCAGATCTTTGGTCATGTTGACATTCTCGTCAACAATGGCGGCATCAGCCAACGGAGTTTTGCAAAAGACACGTTGCTCGATGTCGATCGTAAACTGATGGAGGTAAACTTCTTTGGCGCGGTAGCCTTAACAAAAAATATTCTCCCTCATTTTCTGAAGCGCAAAAGTGGCCACTACGTAACCGTGTCCAGCGTTACCGGAATTTTTGGAACACCTTACCGTTCAGGGTACGCTGCATCCAAACACGCGCTGCATGGATTCTTTGATTCGCTTCGTGCCGAGTTATGGAAAGATGTGGGTGATGCCATTTCGGTTACGATGATTTGCCCGGGCTTTATCCGCACACCGATCACCTTATCAGCGGTAACAGGTGATGGCAGCCCGTTGGGAAAAATGGATGAAGCGCAATACAAAGGGAAACCGGCCGAGTGGTGTGCGGAAAAAATTGCCAGGGCTATCGAAAAGAAAAAGGAAGAGGTTTATATCGGAGGAATCGAAACGCTTGGCGTTCGCTTTAAACGATTGTTTCCGAAGTGGTTTTCAAAGTACATCCGCAAAGCCAGCGTCCGGTAATTTTTCAACACGGCATGTTGTCTGAACGAAAACGAATTGCATTCATTCTCTATCACGGCACAGGTCATTTCAACGCCTGTTTTCATCTTGCCCGTAAATTCAACACAGATCACGAAGTAGTCTTTGTAGGCGTTGAATATTTCAAAAGGTATGTTGAGGTGCAGGGATTTACATACTATCCTCTTCAATCTGTTCCTTTCGGATTGAATCTTGAAAACTGGGTAAACGAAATAAAGAAAAAGAAATTCATCTGGTGGCAGACCTTGAAAGATCGCTGGAATGACAGTCTCTATCTTCACCGTGAAGCTGAATTCAAAAAATTTATTACGGAATTCAAACCAGATTATATCCTGCTCGACAGTTTACAATCCACTGATTTTATTGTGCTCTATCCATTGATGAAGAATAAAATCATTCGTTTGGGATTTATCAGCACTACATTTCCTTTACAACTTAGACCGGATGAACCTGCCCTAAACAGCGTGGTTTTACCTAACAGCAAGGGTAGTGTAATGAAATCAAATCGCTCTGTTCGCATTCGTCAATGGTGGAGATACTTTGTACAGAATTTCAGGTATGCAGGAATGAACGATCTCCAGATCATCCAACGAAGATTAAAACGAAACAACATACCTGTTTCATATTTACCCACCCAGAGTCTGTTTGCTCCTGCTTTTCAGAACATTCCCGAATTTATTCTCGCTTCCCGCGAATTAAATTTTCCAACGAATGAAGTTCTGCCCTATCAACATTATTTAGGATTACAAATTGATCACAATCGAACGGAATCTACTGATCCGGATTTCCTCAAGGATAAAGCTTTAATTTTCAAAAAGATTATTGAAGAAAAATCAAAACTGATTTACTGTTCTTTCGGAACCACACCTTTTAGAGAAAGAATTTCCGTACTTCAATTACTTTCAAAAATTATTCAGGCTACGAAAAACCACAGACTGTTGATCTCCTTTCAGGCGACAGCAGAAGAGCATAGAACCCTTCTTAACGGTTATTCACACGCTTATATTTTCAAGACATTACCTCAACTTGAAATTTTATCATGCGCGGATGTATTCATCACTCACGGTGGATTGAACTCTATCAAGGAATCGATTGATGCAGGTGTGCCCATGCTCGTGTACCTCACTGAAACAAGACGTGATCAGCCGGGAAATGCCGCCCGCGTACAATTCCACAAAATCGGAATCAAAGGTAAACTGACTGACTCTGCCGAAAAGATTCATGAGAATATTACCAAACTATTGACGGGAGATTACAAACAGCGCTTAGCAGTACTTCAAGGTAATGATCCTCCATTGGAACACTCCATACTGGACATCATGGACTCGTATCACCTTGTCTGAGACTATTTCAATACGTCAAGTGACTTGCCATTCAGTACATTTAAATCGACATAAACATCAATCCCCTTCAAGTGCGCCCGGTTAGCGAATTGCCAGATCAACCAATCGCGGTCTGGAAGTGACGGCTGGGTAAAAATATCTCTGATCCAAATAGGATATCCCTGAAAATTATTCAGCACGTAGGCATCATAAAACTCCTGCGTAACGTAAATGATCGGCTTTTTACCGTAATGATTTTCAAGAATCTGGAGAAATTCAGTTATCTCAGACATCAACCGTTCTGTTGATTTATCAGTTTTTACAATTGCCACCAAACTCGAGATCAATAGTAGGCGCTATATTCTCCGGCAAATTCGGAACAGTACGAATAAAATTCTCAGCTTGTTCCTTTCCATCACGGCATACGCGATAAAAATGATATGCCCCTGTCTTATACCCCGCTGATTTACTGGCGGACCAATTTGAATCGAATAGTGGATCCTTATAATCCACACCCTCGGTTGCCTTCATAATAATGAAAGAAACATCTTCGGTCGACAATTGCTTCCAGTTGATCTTACCCTGATGGTGTGAGATATCAATTCCAACAACCGGGAACTCCTCCTTATCCGGATAGTTGAACCTGATGCGACCGTCATATAGGAGATACCCTAGAAGAACAACGAGACCACTGAACTCGACAATGGCAATAAGTAATCGCTTCATATATGACTAACCAGCCTTCACTGGCTCCCGGTGCCCCACCCACGTAAACCTTTTGGTCACATATTCCGGATTGGTGAATGAAGCATTTCCGGATGGATTACCTCCGGTAACATGAAAATCAGAGAAGGCCGCATTCTGATTCATGTATATCCCACCAATGAGGTTGAATGACACAGGCGTAGCCGCTAATGCCATTTCATCTGCAATCTTCTCACGGATGTTGGCATCGGTGGTATACGCTCCGCAGGAAATTGCTCCGTGCTGTATCGCCATCTCCTGAGCCAGCGCAATAGACTGATCTGTATTTTTAGTTTTGATCAGCAACGCTATCGGGCCGAACAATTCCTTTGAATAAACTTCTTTCTTATCTGCGGTCACCTCCACCACTACGGGTGTAGCAACGCGTGCTGTCTTGAACATCGGGTTTTCAAATGCTCTTGACTTCAGCAATACCTTTCCAGGAAGAGCCTCTGCCTCTTTAACACGCTCACTGGTTTTCTTATTCTGTACAGCACCAAGCACAAAAGGGCCTGCTTTTGGATTATCAACCAGTCCATTGATGTTGTCGGTAAGTTTTTTAGCAAACTCGTCAACCGTGATTAAACCTCCAGAAGTTTTAATACCGTTCTCCGGTATATAAAAATTCTGTGGAGCCGTACACATTTGTCCGCTGTAAAGTGAAAGTGCAAAGGCGAGATTGGCAGCTACCTTATCCGCATCATCAACTGAATCGAGAATGACAGAATTGACACCTGTCTTTTCGGTGAATACCGTTTTACCAGCTAAGCCTTCCAGGTAAGATCCAAATTGCGAATTGCCTGTGAAATCAATCAGCTTCACATCCGGATGTTCAGCCAGTTCTTTGGTGATCATCTTGTCAAACGTATCCACCGCCAGCTGACAGGTATTCGGATCAAGATTATTCTCAGTCAATACTTTTTGAATTTCGGCTACAAAAATGGCAATGGGAAGAATAGCCCCGGGGTGTGGTTTTACGATCACCGGATTTCCGGTTACCAGACTTCCATAAATTCCCGTCACCGAATTCCACGTTGGAAAAGTTGAACAACCAATCACAACAGAAATTCCTTTGGGCACAGCACGCCACTCCTTATTCAACTGAATGTTGAATTTACCCATCGGCTTATCCCACAATGCTTTTGATGGAAATCGCTGAAGCTCTTCATATCCGGCAGCAATAGCTTCCAATGCCCGGTCTGCCGCATGCGGACCTGATGCCTGAAAGGCCATCATGTATCCCTGACCGGTGGTATGCATGGTAGCATAGGCGATCTCAAAAAATCTGCCTTTGATGCGATCAAGAGATTCCAGCAATATACCTGCCCTTTCATCTGCAGAGATTTTACGCCACGTATGAAAGGACTTCTTTGCATGCTCAATCAACGAGGCTGATGAAAATGTTGGGTAAGAAATTTTAAGCGGTTCCTGCAGATAAGGTGATTCTTCCTGGCCTGCTGAACCAGAAGAATTGACCTGCTTTAATTCTTCAAATGGTTTTCCGAGGGCTGATTTGAATTTAGCTTGCCCGTCAGCATCAGCAGTTTCACCATACACGGAGGGGGCGGGATGTTCCGGAAAGTGTGCGTAAAAAACTCTGCTGTGCAACGCCTGAATAGCCTTATCCAACGTTGCCTTGTGCTTGTCAAACAAACCCATACTGTTATTTTTTATATCCGAAAACTTTTTTCAAAAGATCAGTTGTGCGGGCCATCGGATCCTGCCTGATTTTCTTTTCTTCATCTGCTATGAGTAAAAACAATCCATCCATGGCTTTCTTTGTAGCATAATCATCCAGATCCGGATTTACTTTTTCTACCAACGGAATTTTGTTGTAGGCTGTAACCAGTGTACCGTAGTTTTTAGTGGCGTTTACTTTATCCAGTGAACTCTTGATCACCGGTTTGAATTTATCATACAACTGGGCTGACGTTACCTTTTTAAGATATTCGGTTGCTGCATTATCTGATCCTTTTAAAATAGCCCAGGCATCCTGAATCGTCATTTGTTTGATGGCACTGATAAAAATAGGCTTGGCTTCTTTGGCGGCATCTTCAGCTCCGCGATTGAGTGTCAGAATAAATTTATCAACCTCATTGCCCATACCTACCTGCCGGAGTTTCGTTTCCACCTTTTTCACGTCTGGTGGAAATGGAATTTTGATTTTGGGATTTTTAAAGTAGCCATCCAATTGAGAAGCCATATCTGATCCATTAGAAATACCATTGATCAGCGCCTCCTTTAATCCATCTGCTACCTCTGCTGTAGTAGGATCACCACTTTCCGTTCCGATGGCTTTATTAACTTCCTTCATCGTCTGACTGATCTGTGCAGAAGTACAGGACGATACCAATACGGTTAGAGCTAAAATTAGTTTTTTCATGATCGTTGAATATGACGCCCAAGGTAGAAAAAAGTAAATACCTCAATGCCAAACGTTATTGGGTTTGTCGGCTTTTTTCAACGGATTGTTTACAATTTCGTCAGGATTGTGGAACGTATTTCGGATACATTTTTGCACCCCGCGAGACTCATCGTTAATTCAAAATCAGCCAGGAGGTTTCGAAGGACCTGATATACACCCTCTTCACCCGCTATAGCCAATCCATAAACATATGGCCGGCCAATACAGATGGCTTTTGCACCCAGGGCAAGCGCTTTAAAGGCATCAGCACCTCCGCGAATACCGCTGTCCATTATGACCGGAATCCTCGCATTTACAGCTGAAATAATTTCAGGTAACGCGTCCAATGTTGAAATGGCACCATCCACCTGTCGCCCGCCATGATTAGACACGATGATCCCATTCATGCCCAGGTCCACTGTTTTACGTGCATCGTCCGGATGAAGGATACCCTTCAGCACGATCGGAAGCTTTGTGTGTTCACGAAGAAATTTAAGATCATCCCAGGTAACGGAAGGATTTGAATACGTAGAAATGAATTTTTGAACAGCCCTGATGGGACGTTTGGATTTGAGTTTCGAAAAAAAACTTCCACCCGGATAATTATTCACCATCGTTATCAATCCCCGAATTGTCTGAAGCGTAATTTTTCTTTTGGCTGCAGGTGCATCAGCAGGTTCATCGAGCATGCGCTGAAACACCGGATCGGAAGTGTACTGTGCAATACCTTTTCCTTCCAGAAACGGAAGGTAGGCAAGATCAAGATCACGCGTACGCCATCCCAGCATAGTAGTATCCAACGTAACCACAATAGCGCTGCATCCGCACCGTTCAGCACGCTGCACAAAACTTGCCACCAGATCATTCGACTTACTCCAATACAACTGAAACCACCTTGGACTACTCCCCATGACAGACGAACAATCTTCCATGCACCGGCTTGCCTGATTCGAAAAAATATACGGAATACCTAATCGGGTCGCTACTTTTGCCACCGCTATATCAGCGTCTTTATTAACCATTTCCAGAACACCTACCGGAGAAAGTAAAAAAGGCGATGGAAGTTTCTGGCCAAACAATTCAATCTCCATATCCCGCGAAGCCACATCACGCAACATTCTCGGAATGATCTTATATTTTTCAAAAGCCTGTCGGTTGGATTGAAGCGTACTTTCATTCCCTGCCCCTCCGGCAATGTAAGCGAAGGCTTCTTCACTCATATGCGCTCTTGCGCGAGCTTCTAACTTCAGCAGGTCGATATCTATTTTTGAACGAATTCCTGCAAAACCATTGAGATAGATCTCTTTCTGACGGTCAGATGCTGAAAATTTCATAGGCCAGAAGTTACTCATTATATAGTAACCGCTGGCCCGCGTGATCAAAAAGAATACAAAAGTCCGATACCCAGCCCCGCACGATACGGCTTCAACTCAAAAGGTTGATCTAACTTTTCCTGTGTATAAAAAGAATGTGTAAAGTTTGGCTGCAGGAAAATGCTGGTTCTTTTGTTTACCTGAAGCTGCATGCGATAACTCAGCTGATAGCTCAGGTAAGAAGATGATGCATTCGTATAACCTGATCCCTCGGACGCTTTCACCAATCCCTGATGATACTGTAACCCGATGCCTGCCTTGTGCTGAAGATTCCCTCCTTTAATCTGGTAAAATATTCCGGTGGAAATTCCCAGGTTTCTCATGCTGTATTCGAATTCCCTTTGTTCAATGGCCGGAGAAAAAACAATACCATCGTCTGCCTCCTCAACCACAACCGAACCATTCGACTGATACTCATAGGTTATCTTCTGATCTTGCTGATAGTAGGATATACCTCCATAGACCTCCAGTTTCTTTAGTATCCTGCGTTGAAATCCGGTTTCCAGGGAAATTCCAAGTCGATTGGTACTCATAATACTTTCCGGTACTATTCCTTTCACCACTACCTGATCATTTTCAGTGGGTGTCATTTTCTGGAAGGCCAGTGAGGGTGTTGCCGTGAAATACAGTTGTGTATGCTTCCTGATTTTTTTCTTGTTTTTCTTCTCCTGAATATTTTGGTCAATTGAAGCCACAGAATCCACAGGTGTTGATTTTACCACAGATGAATCTGTCTGTATAGGTATAGCATTAGTGGATTGAGTTTTCCCATGTGACTGCAGAAGCACAGTAGCACTGTCTCTAACATAATCCGGATCAGAAAGCATTTGAACAGGTTCCGGAAGTGTTTCATGATTCTCTCCCGCAGTTTCATTCCCGATAAGCTGAACGGGACTGTTTTCACTAAACGTTGTCTCTTTTCCTGCATCTTCAGAATCCGGAATTTCAGTGGCTAACGCAGTTGTTTTATTCCGGGTGGCTGAGTCGTTTGACGTATGTGAAATGTCAGATACAAGAGGTGTTGCATCAATAGCTACCTTACCGGTATTCCACAGTAAAAAGATTAACAATAAAATTGCCAGCATATCGGTGGTTCGTTCAAACCAGATTGTCGGGCGTTTGTTACCACCAGGCCGAAGCGCACTGGCGATGTGATTCCACGAATCTTCATCCGGCTCTTCCGTGTATTGCCGCAGGCGACTTTCCAGATTGTTGAACAATTCTCTTTCAGGCAAATTTTTCATAGTAATGTTCCAGGTTCTGGCAATTCAGTTTTTTCTTCAATAAACTTTTGGCGTGATGATATTGCGAACGCGATGTACCTTCTGAAATAGAAAGCATCTCTCCGATTTCCGCATGACTATACCCCTCAATGGCAAAAAGGTTAAATACCATACGACAGCCATCCGGCAGGGAGTTGACAAGTGCGATCAGATCAACGTCAGTCACCTGATCCAGATCAACACGGTAGACGCTTTCATTTTCCTGTATCTCATTCACCGAAGAAAAAAGCAGGGATTGATTTTTCGTTTTGTGATACTGGTTGATCGCAGTCCGTACCACAATAGCTTTCATCCAGCTTTCCAGTTTTTCGGAAGACTCCAGCTGATTAATATTCCTGAATATTTTGATGAATGATTCCTGCAAAATATCCTGAGCCTCATCACGATTCCGCGTATACCGTCTGCACAATCCCATAAGCCGGGCCTTAAAAAGATCATAAAGGATACGCTGTGCTTTAGCGTCTCCTTTACGGCATAGTTCAAAAAGATCGTAGGGTCTGACCATAAAAAATAAGCACTGCTCCGGTTTTTGTGACAACCGGAGCAGAGCCTGGGGCTTTTAATTATTGTTTATTTCGAGCAGTACCTTTGTGCGATAGCAAACTGTATCGAAGCATAGTTCATAACCTATGGAGTCGTAGGTAATCGGAGCATGCAATGTGTCTGCAGGTACAAAGCGGATACCGTTCGGACTGATCGTTGCTGTGCCCAGATTGGGTTCCATGAAAATATTCCACTCATCAATTGCGATATACGTTTCACAGATAGTATCATTTTCGAACACATGCAACAGCACACTCGCGGAATCTGCATGAACTACGTACGAGTCTGGATTCAATTCAAAGACGCACGTCTGTACAGACTGAATGTATACAAATCCGAAAGCCGCTGATCCATCCGGATTTTCAATCCGGTAAATAATCTTGTCAAATCCATTGAATGAACTTCCCGGGTGGTATATGATCATATTATCGATTACTTCAGCATAACCAGAGTATGGAGGAAATTCATTGGTAGGCCGATATACCGACAACTTTATATCAGCTGAGTCATTGCTGCAAAAAATATCATTACCCAGCACATTAATGCTGACGGTAGAATCTCTGCTGATATTGTAAACATAATCGTCAATCGGAAATACACCGCAGGGTAATTCCGTTGAATCATTTTCAACAATAATAACCACGCTATCAGTTTGGAGCACGTTGTTATCAGCCGAATAAACGGAAAACTTAAACCAGTCTTCAACCTTAGCTGACTTGTTAGCCGGAACATATTGCAGAAGTCCCTTTCCGAGGTTGGTGAGTTCTCCCTTATGCGTCAGGGACGTGAGTTCCAGTCGTACCGAGTGATTTGTCCGGATGAGCGTGTTCAGATCAATAATAGAGGTGTTTTTGGAATACACATGTACTTCATTCTCAATTAGCTGAGCATCGGGGTTATGCAAATCCGGATCATCCTCAAATACATCACAGGACGTAGCCAGGGCGAGCAAGCCGATCAGCCATAAAAAAAGAGATAGAATTTTAGTGTTAAAGGATATTTTTGTTGCTTTCATACGCAATGGGTTGCTTTCATCAGGGTAGACCGTGGCTGCAGGCAAAACGTTGGATGACAACCCAAAATTTTACAGATACTTATACTTTATGGCAGATATTACCGCAGAACTGCTCACTATCGGGGATGAGATATTGTATGGACAGATCGTTGACACCAATTCCCAATGGATGAGTGTTGAACTCAGTAATGCAGGGATACGCGTGATCCGAAAAACCACTGTGGGTGACGTTGAAAGTGAAATTCTGACTGCGTTCGAAGAAGCCGGGAAACGTGCCGATATCGTTTTGATCACCGGGGGTCTCGGCCCTACCAATGATGATCTCACCAAACCCTGTCTGGCTAAATTCTTTAACTGCGAATTAAAAATTCACGAAGAGGCCTTGGCCGAAGTAACAGAATTCTTTAAAAGCCGTGGCCGTGAACTCACAGAAGTGAATCGCCAGCAAGCTGCCCTTCCGGTTTGTTGCGATAAAGTAACCAATGTTGTAGGCACTGCACCGGGAATGTGGTTCAACCGGAATGGAAAAGTATTTGTTTCCATGCCCGGAGTACCGCATGAAATGAAGCGCATGATGACTGACATCATCATACCAAGGCTTAAGGATACTTTTAAAACCCCGGTCATCTATCATAAAGTAATCCGCACGGTTGGAATTGGTGAGTCCTTTCTGGCTGAAAAAATTGCAGACTGGGAAAATGCATTACCCAAACACATTAAACTCGCCTACCTGCCAAGCCTGGGAGAAGTGAAACTGAGGCTCACCGGCATTGGGGCTTCGCGTGATCAGTTAGCCGCAGAAACCGATGAACTCACCACCAAACTTATAGAAAGAGCCAGTCAGTTTATTTATGGCTATGGTGATGATCCGCTTGAAGTAGCGATCGGTAAAATACTTTTGGAAAAAAAACTTACCCTTTCTATTGCAGAAAGTTGTACAGGCGGATACGTATCACACCTCATTACCAGTGTGCCCGGAAGCTCTGCTTATTTTCTGGGAAGCATTATTCCCTATGCCTACGAAATAAAAATGCGACAACTGGGTGTAAAACCTGAAACACTCGAACAGCACGGTGCAGTAAGTGAAGAAACCATTCGTGAAATGGCTAATCTCGTGCGTGCTAAATTCAATACCGAAATTGGTGTAGCCACAAGCGGAATTGCAGGACCGGGTGGAGCTACACCTGAAAAACCGGTAGGCACGGTATGGATCGCCTATTCCGATAAGCACCAGACCGTAGCCCGAAAGCTTCAGTTATCGAAAGACCGGTTGTTGAATATCAAAATGGCTTCTGTAGCGATTCTGAATCTGATCCGGTTAAGTTTGCCGAAGCAGTAGTTTGGGCATTAAATCGTAAACTTTATTTTGTCCGGGAGACCTTCTTCCAAATAGAATTGTCTTCTCCCTACACGCTTTGAAGTAACCGTAAATACTGACTAACTTGCCCCTTGAACTAATGATTAAACCATGGCACAGGTAGAATTGCTAATGCCCAAAATGGGTGAAAGTATATTTGAAGCCACGATCCTTACCTGGACTAAAAAACCCGGTGACAAAATCGAGCAGGATGAATCCGTACTGGAAGTAGCCACCGACAAGGTAGATACTGAAGTACCCTCCACCCATGCAGGTGTCTTGAAAGAGATCCTTGCCAAAGAAGGTGAAGTAGTAAAAGTCGGAGCACCCATAGCCATCATCACTACGGAAGCTGAAGCTGAAAAATCATCAACACCGGCAACTCCCGTAAAAACCCACGCCACCGAAGTTGTAAAAAAAGAAGTTGCCGCACCTGTTCATACCAATGGTAACGGTGCTTCACATTCCGTAGACTTCAAATCCAGTTCGCGATTTTATTCTCCGCTGGTTAAGAATATTGCCAAAGAAGAAAATATAGCTGTAGCTGAACTTGAAACCATTAGTGGTACAGGAGCTGAGGGCCGCGTGACAAAAAAAGATATTCTGGATTACGTCCAAAACAGAAAGCTTGGCAAAACTGTAAAGATGACACAGCAGGCCGTTTCTTCAGGTGCTGGTATCCCCGCATCGGTCAGTGCAGGTGATGAGATCATCGAGATGGATCGCATGCGTAAGATGATTGCTGAACGAATGGTCGATTCCAAACGGATTGCACCACACGTTACTTCTTTCGTTGAAGCCGATGTAACGAGCGTTGTTTTCTGGCGTAACAAAGTCAAAAATGAATTTCAAAAACGTGAAGGTGACGTGCTCACATTCACACCTTTTTTTATTGAGGCGGTTGTTCTTGCCATCAAAGATTACCCGATGATCAATGTGCAGGTTGATGGTGATAAGATCATTAAGAAGAGAGACATCAATGTGGGGATGGCAGTAGCTTTACCGAGCGGCAACCTGATCGTACCCGTTATCAAAAATGCTGACCAATACAGCCTGGCTGGCCTGGCAAAAAAAGTAAATGACCTCGCCAAGCGCGCCCGCGATAATAAACTCAAACCAGACGAACTTACCGGTGGAACCTATACCATTTCCAATGTAGGATCATTCGGGAATGTGATGGGCACACCGATCATCCTTCAGCCTCAGGTGGGCATCCTGGCATTGGGAGCCATTCAAAAGAAACCTTCTGTTCTGGAGATGCCGTACGGTGATGTGATTGCAATCCGTCATAAAATGTTTTTATCCCACTCCTATGATCACCGTGTAGTAGATGGTGCACTGGGTGGAAGTTTTGTAAGGCGCGTAGCAGATTACCTGGAGAAATTTGACATAAACCGCACGATTTAATTGTCACACAACATGAGAATAAGACCCGGAGTATTTTTGAAACCCTCCGGGTTTTTCTATTTTTAGGTATGTCCAAAATCATTTCCTTCATCAGCCGAAAGGGCGGTACTGGCAAGACCACAAATGCAATAAACCTGGCAACGACCCTTTACGGAATGGGTAAGCGTGTGCTGTTGGTTGAGACAGACGCCAACTATACCCTGAACACCCTTCGGAAAATGGAAACCTTCAAAGCCAAAGATGGAAAGTCAGCTTTCGATATCTTAGGCTCACAGGACCATCAGATAGCGGATGAACTGATCCGGATCAAAGACAGCAAGAAGAACGATTTTATTGTCGTAGACAGCGCGGGAAAGACAACGGATGAAGGTATCAAAAAACTTTGCCTGGTAAGTGATGCCGTTATCGTACCTACCAGCCTGACGCAAAATGATCTGTTGGTAACGTATCAAACCGTTACCGACCTGGCACCTGCCCGTGAGCTTAATCCAGCATTAAAGATCATTGTACTCCCTAACCGTATTCATAGTGCCACCAATATTTTTACCGTACGCGACAGTTTGAAGAACCTGGATGCGATTATCCTTCCGGTGATCGTCCCCCAGAAAAATCTTTTCGTAAATTTCAGCACCCTTGAAGCTGAGAAAGAATATCAGCCTATCGCACAATCCATTCTCAATTACCTGGCATGAGCAAGAAGAAAAATACGCTGAAAGACCTTGATGACTTCCTGAAACAACAGGCTGCCACCCTGGTGCAACCGGCTTCGCTGAGTGATCAGCTTGAAGAAAAAGTGCAAGAGCCCGTGAAGAAGGTGGCAGAAGTAAAACCCCCTGTTCAGGAACAGCCCGGTCAGGAAATAGAAAGCGAAAAACTTCTTAACGATCTTCGGGCGTTTGGCCTGCAGGAAGGACAGGCTTTCCGTAAAAAATTTTATGACTTAATCATTAAGTCAATTGAATCCCAGTCAGAATCTCTTCCGGAAGACAAGATGCTTATCAACACAGCACTCTACCTTAAAAGTGGTGATGCCTGGAAGGAAGTGATCCGCAACTACTGGAAGAATAAGTAATCCTATTACCGTCAAGGCAATTCAGCCAACAAGGTTTGAAGTCCGTTATCTTGCCGGCTTGAAATCTTTCATAACTTCGCGAATCAATATAAACAACTATGAAATTCGGGACTAAAGCTGTTCATGCCGGGGTGGAACCAGATCCCTCAACAGGCGCAATCATGACGCCTATCTTTCAAACATCAACATTCGTACAGGAATCACCTGCCAAGCATAAAGGATATGGATACGCACGTGGTACCAATCCAACACGTAACTCATTACAGAAAAGTTTAGCGGCTCTTGAAAACGGGAAACATGCCATCTGTTTTTCATCAGGCATGGGAGCAACCGATGCGGTAATTAAACTTTTAAGCCCCGGTGATGAAGTAATCACCAGCAATGATCTGTATGGTGGATCATACCGGATGTTCAGACGCGTATTTGAAAAGTACGGTATCAAGTTCCATTTTATCGACCTTACCGACATCAACAATATCAATTCAGTATTGTCGGACAAAACAAAATTGTTCTGGCTGGAGACTCCTACCAACCCGCTCATGAATATTGTTGACATTGAGGCATGCGTTGCCCTTGCCAAAAAGAACAATATCCTGGTAGCGGTCGACAATACTTTTGCATCTCCCTATTTGCAGAACCCACTTGATATGGGTGCGGATATAGTCATGCATTCCGTAACGAAGTATCTGGGAGGCCACTCTGATGTAGTGATGGGAGCGCTAATCGTAAATGATGATAAACTTTATCAGGACCTCTACTTCATTATGAACTCCTGTGGTGCAGTACCTGGTCCTCAGGATTCTTTCCTGGTATTGAGAGGAATAAAAACACTCCATCTCCGAATGGAGCGTCATTGCCTGAACGGAAGAAAAATTGCAGAATACCTCGTCAAACATCCCAAGATTGGTAAAGTATATTGGCCAGGTCTGCCCAGTCATCCTAATCACGCCATAGCAAAAAAACAAATGCGAGATTTCGGAGGAATGATCTCGTTTACCCTGAAAGATGACAGCCTGGACAAAGCCATTAAACTCATGGAGAGCTTTGAATTGTTTTCTTTGGCGGAATCTTTAGGAGGTGTTGAGTCCCTGATAAACCATCCGGCTTCGATGACACACGCGAGTGTTCCTAAAGACGAACGCGTTAAAAGTGGTCTTGTTGATTCTCTTATGCGCTTAAGTATCGGAGTAGAAGATGCAGAAGACTTAATCGCTGACCTGGAACAAGCCCTGAATAAGGTCTGATCAAAAAGCAATCAATAGCTTCGTGATCGAGCACTTGAACATGCGTAAGCAATACTAAGGCTGCACGTTTAACGTTGTTTATAAAGATTTAAGGTTGTCATTTAAACGCTTGGGGTGTATCTTGTCCCTTTAAAAGAAAATCATTGGCCGCGTGAAGAAACTTCCTTTGCTCATCACTATCGGGATTGTGCTGTTTTCAGTCGGAGGATACTTTCTTTATGATCGATACCTGACCCCGAAGCGGGTATCACCCTGGGAACTTGTTCCACAAGCCACCATCTTTGTTTATGAGACCAACGATTGCCGTGACTGCATCCAGCAACTTCAGCAGACCTCGGTATGGGCTCTTCTGAGTGAAGCAGCGCTCTATGAAAAACCCGCTGATTCTCTACATCTGTTATTTGATTTTCTTGAATCGCAGCCAAAGGGGCAATTGATCTCTGCACACCTTACACGGAAGGATGATTTTGATTTCGTTTTTTACGTCCCCTTACAAGGGAGTACGAAAGATGCCATGCTGGCGGCCTGGCAGAATGTTAAAACAACAGACCGGATATTTAACACGGTGCAGATACATGAATTGAAATCCGGGCAGTTTACCTGGGCAGTTGTTGATGATATCTGGATTGGAAGCTTCACACCCTTTCTTCTGGAAGACGTTATCCGAACCTACACCAGCGGTAATCAAACATTCAAAAATGAAATTGAATCAGTTTACAAACTTCCCCGGATTAAAAATGATGCCGGCAATCTGTACATACATATTCGAAATCTCGGAAACTGGATGTCTTCATTTGCCACAGAAACCCCGGCTTTTGTAAAACAGGTCGGTCAGTCTTCTTTACTCGACATCAAAACCGATGATGAGAACTTTGTTCTTAATGGATTTAGCCTGGATAGTGCTAATCAAGGCTACATTCTTTCGTTGTTTAATGATCAGATTCCAGTTCCATTCAATCTGAAAAATCTGGTATCAAACCGAACCGTGATGTTCTCCAATTTCGGAGTAAGTGATGGTAAAAAACTGGGCAGTGCGTTGCAGACCTATATGGCAAAGCGGAAACCGGCATTAAAGGATTCACTCGCTTATATAAGCCGTAAAACCGGAACAAATGCAAGTAAACTATATCCCAACCTTGGAAAGGAGATTGGTGTTTGCTATATGGAGTCAAAAGACGCAGAACTCACAAGCATACTTCTTCTCAACGTTAACAAAAAAGACGCCTGGTTAAAGGAGTTTAACACCATGGCCGAACGACTAAGTATCGATACAATATTTTACGAACGCTTTTCAGATTACGAAATCCGGGAAATCCCACTGTACAACTTCCCGGAAAAAATGTTCTGGCCTTTTGTTTCCGGATTCTCCACCAGCTATTACACTACGATCGGTGATGTGCTTATCATTGGTGAGGATATCGATGAGTTAAAAAAATTCCTGGATGATATCGACAAAGAAGAGACCTGGGGTAAATCCGTTTCTCAGAATAAATTTCTGGAGACTACATTACTCGAAGCAAATCTGAGTGTTTACATCAATACCCCCATGGCCTGGGACATAATCTCCAAAAATCTTCACCCCAAGTGGCAAAAGTTCATCAGAGAAAACAAAGCCATACTTAAACCCATTGGGATGGGAGCCATCCAAATGAGTCACTTGAATAACAGTTACTATACCAATGTTACCTGGCGTTTTGGAGATAAGGTTGATCCCAAAAAAGAAGTCAAAGAAAGAGGTGATAAAGTCGTGGCTACATTTAACCAGGGTGTTTATAAATTCTTCACCGTTCGGAATCACTACACCAAACAGGATGAAGTTCTCGTTCAGGATTCCAGCCGGGCCGTTAGTCTTATTTCTTCGGAGGGCAAATCACTATGGAAAGTTCAACTTGATGACTTTATCCGCGGAGACATCTCTCAAATCGATTTCTTCAACAATGGAAAGCTTCAGTTGTTTTTTGCAACAGCCGGAGAATTGCACCTGATCGATCGATTAGGTAATTACGTCAAAAACTATCCCTTAAAAATAAAAGAGAAGGATATTGAATTCACCAGCATTATTGACTACGACCACAGCAAGAAATACAGATTTCTGGTGGCTGGTAAATCCGGTAAACTTTGGATGTTTGACAAAGAGGGCAAGAACCTGGAAGGATGGACTCCCAAAGCAGTTGAGGGAAGTTTGTTCACAGCGCCACAGCACCATCGCATACGTGGTAAGGATTACATTATTGCAACCCGGAAAGACGGTGTTGTCTACCTGATAAACCGGAGGGGCGAAAACCTGAAAAATTTTCCGTTGGATCTTGATGCCAGGCCAATGGGTGATTATTTCCTGGAAACCGGTTCTTCCATTTCATCCACCAACTTTGTGTTAGTGTCGCGTGATGGATTCCGTATAAAATTCAATCTTGAAGGAAAAGTGCAGAGCCGCGAAACATTAATCAAGACCACACCCGATGCATTATTCCTGTTATCCAAAGAGCTGAATGACAAGTCATATGTGATCGTACGTCAGGAAAATAAAGCCCTCACGGTGTTTGATGAAACGCTGAAAGAAATCATTGACAGTGACTTTATCGGTAAAAATCCAACTGATGTCAGATACTTTGATTTTGGAGGAGGCAAGAAATGCGTCACATTAACGGATCGTAGCCAGGATCTGTCTTATATTTATGACACACAAGGCAATCTGATTTCTTCATTGCCTATTGAAAGCAATGGAATTACCTTACGGCCTTCGGGTGGAGAAAAACCAAAGTCCTATTCTTCATTAGGTAAAGCGCTCACTATCCAGCCACTTTAGTGGTTAAATGATACTGAGGAACTCTGTGATAGCCGAGTAAACTTCATCAAGTTGCTGGTCAGTTATTATGTAAGGTGGAAGCACATAGATAATATTACCCAGCGGCCGTAAAAGAATTCCGCGCTCCAAAAAGAATGGGTATATCTTTGTTCGCAAGTTATTTTCATAGCCTGTCTCATCAGATGATTTTAATTCAAGTGCGAGTATGGTACCCAGCGTTCTCACCTTTGAAACGGATTTGTGGTCAGCAATCGTGCCTGCAAACTGCTGATGTTTCGTTGCTATTCGTTTGATACTTTGCTGACATTCTGTTTTAGTTAACAATTCAAAACTGGCATTCGCAGCTGCACAGGCTATTGGATTAGCGGTATATGAATGTCCATGGAAAAAAGTTTTTGAGAAGTTATTGTTCTGAAAAGCTTTGACAATATTCGCAGCACAACTGGTGACACCTAACGGCAACGCTCCACCGGTAATACCTTTTGATACCGCCATGATATCCGGTTTGTGTTTACCATAATCAGAAGCAAACAACTTTCCCGTTCTCCCAAAACCAGTGAATACCTCATCGGCAATACAGATGACACCTTGTTGTTGTGCTGCCTGAATTAATTCATCAAGTACTTCAGGAGCATACATCCGCATACCACTTGCACCCTGCACGAGGGGTTCGTAAATAAATGCGCCAACATCCTGATTTTTAATCAACGCTCTGAACTGCTGTATTACTTTTTGCTCATTTCCAGATTCAGGAAAATCAACAAACAAGGTTTCAAATAAATAGTTTCTGAATGGGTCCGTGAACATTCCACGCTCACCAACTGACATCGAACCTACCGTGTCGCCATGATATGCTCCGTTTAACGCAATTATTTTCTTCTTTTCAATTCCCTGATTATACCAGAATTGAATAGCCATCTTTAACGCTACTTCAACCGCAGTGCTGCCATTATCAGAAAAAAATACCTTAGTCTGATTTGAGGGGAGTATGGATAACAGGTTTTTGGCCAGCTTAACGGCAGGCTCATGCGTGAACCCGGCAAATATCACATGTTCCAGATGATGTGCCTGTTTTGAAATCGCATCTGCCAGATGGGGATTTGAATGACCATGCAGATTCACCCACCATGAAGCAACAGCATCAATGATTTTCCGGCCATCAGCCGTATGCAGGTAAACGCCTTCAGCAGAAGTCACAACGATTGAATCGGCAGCACCTTCAAGCGGTGTGAACGGATGCCACACCAGTTTTCGATCCAGGTTATGTAAATCGTCTGTCATGTCCAGTTATCCAGAATTAAGCGGGCATATTTTGAAACAACTTCAGGATTTATTTCTTTTTCACGATCGATATGCAGGAGACATCGGTAGCCGGAATGCTTTAAAATTATGCGTTCGCTTTCCGGGTTCCTGGCGCCATTAAAAATTATTCCTTTTACTTTCAGGTTTCTTTTCTTCAACGCTTCTACGGAAAGTAATGTATGGTTGATACTTCCCAGGTATAGGTCAGATACCAGAATAATCTCCCCGCCAAAACGACCCGCCATATCAATTACAAAATCAGAATCATTAACAGGAACCAGGCATCCCCCGGCACCTTCTATGATCAGGTTGTTTAAGGTAACAGGTGGATTAATGTCTTTCAGTGAAATTAATACATCATCCAGTTTGGCTGAAGCGTGAGGAGAAGCGGGGGTTTTAAGTAAGTAAGTTTCAGGAAACAGTTTAGTCTTTGAATTTGTAATTAAGCTCTTCACCGTGTCTGTATCACGGGGAAGCCCTGCCTGAATCGGTTTCCAATAATCGGCTTGCAGAGCCTCGCAAAGAATGGCCGAGACTAATGTCTTGCCACTATCCGTATCAATAGCCGTTACAAAGTAATTCATCGCACCAAGATACTAGTTAGTTGTCAGACTGGAATGGACTGCAGTGATTCTGCGAGGGCACGGATCTCATCGCTTGTGTTATAAGTATGAATGCAAATTCGCAGTCTCTCTTTGTCTGCCGGAACAGTGGGTGAAAGTATAGGCCGGATATCAAATCCTTTTTGTTGAAGGGTACGTGAAGCGTTTCGGGCATTTTCATTACCTGGGAAAATTGCAGTCTGGATGGCACTGCTGCTGGAGATACGGTTTGTCAATCCGGAAGTTAATGAGAGAAAAAGCTTAACACGATCCTGGAGAACATCCTGAAGGTGCTGATGTTGATCAAGATATTGAAATGCACATTCAATCGAAGCCACGCTGTGAGGCGGAAGCGCTGTGGTATAGATAAACGGGCGGGAGAAATTTACGAGATACTCAATCAACCGGGAAGATCCTGCCACACATGCTCCATGTATACCCATAGCCTTTCCGAAGGTATAAATGCGTGCGCCTATTTTGTGCTGAACACCAAGTGAAACCGCGAGGCCGCTTCCCGATTTTCCCATTACTCCGGTGCTGTGTGCTTCGTCAAGAATGATAAATGCATTATAACGCTCAGCAAGGTTCACCAAATCAATCAATGGACACCGATCACCATCCATGGAATAGATGGATTCAACAGCGATGAAAATATTACCCTTTGCCTTTTTCAGTTTCGATTCGAGGTCATTCAGATCATTATGTCCAAAAGGAAATCGACTTGCCAGGCTTAGTCGCGCACCATCTTTTATACAGGCATGAACCAGCTCATCATACAGAATAGTATCTCCCCGTTGAGGAAGAGAAGACAATACGCCCAGATTAGCGGAATAACCCGAGTTAAAAATGAGGGAACATTCCGACTTAAAGATTTTTGAAAGAAAGAGTTCTACATCCTGAAGCTGCTGACTATTACCGGAGAGCAGTCGCGATCCGGTAGCCCCATTAAATCGCATGGATAATTCATCCAGACGATGGTGAATGAGTTGAAACAATTCCGTTGAATGAGACAGACCTAAATAATCATTCGATGTGAAATCAATGCTCTTTTCGCTAGGCAGTGTTAATGACCTGAATGAGTTATCACTCTTTCTGTCGTTTAACTTCTTTGCAAGCCAGTGGTCTAACACAGTGTTTCCGGAATTACTTTCCACGGGTCTTTTCGAGCATATCCCACATCTCTTCAGGAATCATTTCCAGATGACTGAATTCTCCACCGCTCTTCAGCCATTCACCACCATCAATAGTAATCACTTCTCCATTGACGTATGCTGAATAATCTGATATCAGATAAGCAGCAAGATTGGCAAGTTCCTGATGCTCACCTACACGCTTGAGAGGTATACGTTGTGCCGGATCAAATTTTTTCACCAGATCACCAGGAAGTAATCTGCTCCAGGCGCCTTCCGTTGGAAATGGCCCCGGGGCTATCGCATTGCTTCGTATGTTATACTTCGCCCACTCTACCGCCAGCGAACGTGTCAATGCAAGAACTCCTGCCTTTCCGCATGCAGAGGGCACAACGTAACCGGAACCTGTCCACGCATACGTTGTTACAATATTTAAAAAAACACCGGGTTGCTTTTTTTGAATCCAGTTTTTACCTACTGCGAGAGTAGTGTAGTAAGTTCCCTTCAATACAATGTCCACCACAATATCAAATGCACGATGAGAAAGACGTTCGGTTGGACTAATGAAATTCCCTGCTGCGTTATTCAACACACCATGAATTTGTCCAAAGGTTGATTCAGTAGTACGCATTACATTTTCAATCTCTTCATATTTTCTGACATCACATGCAACAGCCAATACCTTGCCTCCGGTTTGTTCAATAAGCTCACTGGCCGACTTTTCCAATACATCCTGCTTCCGACTGGTAATTACCAGGTTGGCACCCAACTCCAGGAAATACTTTCCCATGGATTTACCTAAACCTGTACCACCTCCGGTAATAATGATGGTCTTGTCTTTAAGACTTCCCGGTTTCAGCATACCTTCCATACTCGTTTGCGTTAGTTGCGTGTGAAAGTACTAAAATGGATTGAAAAGCAATCAGGTACTCCCTGCAGGAATCGTCTGAAGCCGGAGCCGAATCGCATGGTAAATAGATAATAATTCTTAATTTCGATCATATTTTTTCAACTTCAACAACCATGAGAATTATCCTTGCCGCATTCCTAGCTCTTTCTCTTTCATCCTGTATTGTAACCAAAAAGAAATATGACGACCTGCTGGCTCAGAAAGTGAGAACAGAAGCTGACCTGGCTGACCGAAATGCTCAACTCGAAAAAGCCAATACAGACCTTGCCAGTCTTTCAGACGAACTAAAAAAACTGAAAGAAGACACAACCAACCTTGGAATTGATCTGAGAACTTCTGATAAGAAATTGAGTGACCTGGAAAAAGAACACAACCAGCTGAACACCTATTACAAAAACCTGCTTAATAGCAGTGGTAAACTAAATCGCGACATGGCTCAGCAACAGGAGCAATTGCTAAGCATCCAGCAAAATCTGGAAAAGACAAGGAAAGAAAATGATTCCCTTAGCACAAGTCTTGCGGAACGGGAAAAAAAAGTGCGTGAGCTGGAACAGGTACTGGCAAACAAAGACAAAGCGGTGCAAGATCTTAAAAATAAAATCAGTAATGCGCTCCTGAACTTTAAGGAGAGTGACATAACGGTTAAAGTCAAGAATGGTAAAGTTTATGTTTCACTGGCAGAACAACTTCTGTTTGGATCAGGAAGTATTGAGGTAGATAGTAAAGGTGTTACTGCTTTGCAGCAATTGGGTAAAGCCATCAAAGATCAAAAGGATATAAATATACTGGTGGAAGGACATACAGATAATGTCCCGATTTCAAAGAAGTCAACTTACATGCAGGACAATTGGGATTTGAGTGTAATGAGGGCAACCTCTATCACAAAAATCCTCACAAAAGCAGGTGTATCTCCTAAGCAGATTACTGCATCTGGCCGGGGTGAATTCGTTCCGCTCGCGGAAAATGATTCGGCTGCCAACAAACAAAAGAACAGGCGTACAGAAATCATCATCACGCCTGACCTTGATGAGCTCTTCCGCATCTTAGAAAACAATTAATAAAACATGGCCAGATTACTTCCCATCCTTTGGTTAATAGTAGTTATCCTGATATTACTGGACCTATGGAAACAACCTATCGATCAGACTAAAAAAATACTTTGGACTGTACTACTGCTTTTTTTACCCTTGCTTGGGCTTATTCTTTATGTGATTCTGGAAAAGTCATCACTTAAACGATAAGGTATATTTTTAATATCCATGCATGACTAGGTCTGATCTGAAGCAGCTATTTTGTCTTCCGGTAATTGTTGCTGCTCTTGGCTATTTCGTTGACATCTATGATCTGCTTCTTTTTGGAATTGTACGAAAGGAAAGCCTGATAGCGCTGGGTGTTCCTGAAGAGATGCTTTTTACTCAAGGGGAATTCCTGCTTCAGATACAAATGACCGGCCTTCTGGTGGGCGGAATTATATGGGGAGTTATGGGTGATAAAAGAGGGCGGCTTTCGGTTTTGTTTGGGTCTATTCTTCTTTACTCACTGGCAAACATTGCAAATGGTTTTGTTACCACGGTCCCTCAATATGCCGTGCTGCGATTCATTGCCGGACTGGGCTTAGCCGGAGAATTAGGGGCAGGTGTAACGTTGGTGTCTGAATCATTACCCAGACATCTCAGAGGATATGGGACCACCATCATCGCTTCAGTAGGGATACTGGGAGCTGTATTAGCCTATTTTATTTCAGAGTGGCAACCCTGGAGGATTTCATATTTTATTGGTGGTGGGCTTGGTCTGGCCTTATTGGTGACACGTATCAGTGTATTTGAATCGGGAATATTTTTAAAAACCAAGGAAAAAGAAATCTCACGCGGAAATTTTTGGTTGCTCTTTCAAAATGCAAACAGACTAAAGAAATTCCTGGGATGTATTTTCATCGGCCTGCCCATATGGTATGTCATCGGTATTCTGATCACTTTTTCTCCGGAGTTTGCTAAAGCCTTGGGTATAGATGGCGAGATCAAAGCCGGAAAATCAATTATGATTTGTTACCTCGGTCTAACGTTGGGCGATCTCATAAGCGGCATCACCAGTCAGCGCCTCAAATCAAGAAAAAAAATTGTAACCACATTCATTACACTTACACTTTGTCTGATAGTAGTTTACTTGTTTATACCATTAAAAAGTATAACCGTCTTTTACAGCGTTTGTTTTGTCTTGGGTATAGCGATTGGCTACTGGGCATTGTTCGTTACCATTGGAGCAGAACAATTTGGCACCAATCTCCGGGCTACTGTAGCTACCTCTGTTCCCAATTTCATCCGGGGAACAGTTGTACCTTTAACACTTCTTTTTAAACTCACTCGCGATCTTATAGAAACTACGTTGACTCCAACACTTGGAGAAGCTGAAGCCAAAAACTACGGAATGATTTATGGCGCCCTTGGGATTGGCTTACTGACGATTGTTATAGCTTACCTTGCGTTACGCTCCATTGACGAGACGTATGGGAGAGACTTGAATTTTGAAGAACAAGATTAATAATCCGAGCCACACCATTTATTTGCTTAATCGTAAGTTTATTCCAATCTTTCATCGGATAAAGCTTACTTAGCGTGAAGAGATCTTCGCTTATCCTTTTCCTCACCCTCTCATTTTCAGCATCCGTTTGGGCGCAAAACCTTCAACTCATTGACAGCATTCGAAACACACTGTCAGGCGCAAAAGGAAAAGAAAAATTTGACCTGTTAAATGATCTGGCCTGGGAGTATCGGTGGGCTTTTCCGGATAGTACAATTCATTATGCCAAAATAGCCTATAACCTTGGTGAAGAGCTCCATCTTAAAACAGATCTTGCCCGACCATTAAATTTTATTGGAGTTGCCTATAACTATAAAGGAGATCGGCTTCAGTCCTTTGAAGCATATGATCAGGCCTTGAAGATGTCCACCAGTCAAAAAGACTCCACTCAAATTGCTTATTCAAATAACAATCTGGGGCGACTCCTATTTGAACAGGGACTTCTATCGCGGTCTTATGATTATTTTGTAAAAGCCCTGGCTCTTTTTGAAGCGATCAACGATTCCTCCGGATTAGCCTATACGTATCAGAGTTTAGCAAATTTGTATAAGCTCCAACGCGATCATTCTAAAGCCGAAAGCAATTACCTGAAAGCCTATAAAATACGCTTGGCATTAGGAAATACGCGCGATATAATGTCTGCACAGGTTCAATTAGGACGCTTATACCAGGAGATCAGTAAGTATGACAAATCTCTGGAGTACCTGCACCGAGCTGATTCATCCGGACATGTTATTAATGACGAAATAAATCTTGCCGACATCAAGACGTACATAGCAGAAACCTACCTGAGCAAGGGTTTATTAAATGAGGCTGATAAAATATGTGCTGAAGGTCTTGAGGTGATAACCAGACAGAATATTGTTAGAATGTTAGCTCAGGCTTACCTCACAATGGGCCAGATAAAATTAGCAAAGAATGACCTGTTGCAAACAAAAGTATATTTAAACAAAGCCCTTGATGTAGCAGGCCGAACCAAAGACTTGGCTGCTAAAATGGAAAGCCATTATTGGTTATGGAAACTATCCGAGAAACAAAAAGATAAAGGCGCACAGTTAAAAAATCAAAGTGAGTATCTCATTTTAAAAGATTCAATCAAAGACCTTGACTTGGCCAGGGAAGTAGAACGTTATCAATTTGAAATAGAAATCCAGCGAAAAGAACAGGAAAATGAACTTCTGAAAGTAAATCATTCCAAAAATGAAGCCATTATTCAGCAGCAAAAGCTTCAAAATATTATTCTAATTGTCATCATTCTTTTCATCAGCATCCTGGGTTTTATACAATGGAGAAATGGCAAGAAGAGAAGAGAAATTAATGAAAAGCTGGCTCTTCAGAATCAGTTCATTCAGAATCAACGTGAAGAAATCGTTCAGCAAAATGAAAAGCTATCGAGAAGAAATCAGGAACTGTCTGATTTGAATTATGAAAAAGACACCCTCATGAGCATTGTTGCCCATGATCTTAAGTCTCCTCTGAATAGAATTAAAGGCATTTCTGACCTTTTAGAAATGGAATCTCCCCTATCTGATGTGCAGAAAACCTATATCCAATTAGCAAAGGACACAACACAATCTGGTCTTGATCTGATAAAAGATCTGCTGGATGTTCACATGCTTGAGGAGAATGTTGAGCCTAACTATACAACTATCGATATTAGCACATTTCTGCTCGATAAAACTGAGGCCCTTCGGCAAACGGCTGAGGCAAAGAACATTCACCTGCAAATAACCCGTATTGAGAATGAAGAAATTTCTGTTGATGCTGATTATCTCAATCGCATCGTGGATAATCTCATCACTAATGCGATAAAATTCTCTAATAAAAATTCCACCGTAAATGTTTCTGCAGGAAAATCTAATGGCAACATCTGGATTTCAGTCAAGGATCAGGGTCTTGGTTTTTCAGAAAAAGATAAAGCTCAATTATTTCAAAAGTTCAAAAAACTCAGTGCTCGCCCAACCGGTGGAGAAAGCTCAAATGGCCTGGGATTAGCTATTGTAAAAACTCTGGTTGATCGTTTAAAAGGAAGTATTGAACTTGTTTCTGATCAGGGAAAAGGAAGTGAGTTCATCGTTAAATTTCCTATTACGCATCGTTAATCTCCTCAGCTTAATCCCACGTTCCTTTATTTTATCTTTTCAACAACCATTACCCAAATCGTCTGGTGGAATTAAACTAGTGGTTAGACTGAATTGGTCGTTAACAGCTTCATTACTCAGTTAAGAAGTAAAACGAATACCATTGAACGGATAGGCTGATTGATTCTTTTCTTCTAAAAAACAAAAGCCCTGATATTTCTATCAGGGCTTAGTTATAAAATAAAGGCAACGACTTACTCTCCCGCATGTTATTGCAGTACCATCAGCGCTGGTGGTCTTAACTTCTCTGTTCGGAATGGGAAGAGGTGATCCCCACCGCAATAGTCACCTTAAGATTGTGAGCTCT
>DASXWH010000296.1:0-13816 GCA_036503775.1 Ohtaekwangia sp. | reverse complement strand
ATGTTCACATCAGCAATGGTCACATCTGCACCCATACCAGCAGCAATTTTGGCTGCATTCGTACCGACAACACCGCCACCTAAAATGAGAACTTTAGCCGGTTTAACACCCGGTACTCCACCGAGTAATATGCCACGCCCTTTCAATGGTTTCTCCAGATACTTGGCACCTTCCTGTATAGACATCCTTCCGGCAACCTCCGACATTGGAATAAGTAAAGGCAGACTTCCATCTACGCGTTCTACCGTTTCATAAGCCAGGCATATGGCTTCGCTGGCCAGCATCGCCTTGGTGAGTGGCTCATATGAAGCAAAATGAAAATAGGTAAATACAAGTTGATTTTTTCGAATGAGTTTGTATTCCTGTTCAATGGGTTCTTTTACTTTCATGATCATTTCAGCGCGACTGAATATTTCAGCGGCCTCTGCGATCAGTGATGCACCTGCCTTGGTATAATCTTCATCCGTGAAACCACTTCCGTTTCCGGCTGAAGATTGCACCAGAACCGTGTGTCCGCGTTTTGTTAATTCCTGCGTACCGGCAGGTGTAAGTGCCACGCGGTTTTCATTGTTTTTGATTTCCTTAGGAACCCCAATAATCATGATACAAACGTTTTAACGCTGCAAATATAGTATCACCTTTACCAGAAATCTTGAGTGAATACAGAGATCATTTTTGGGCAGAATTAAATGTGTGCGTGCATTAACTTTGTTCAGCAATTATTTTGAAATGATCCGATATGCAAAAGAAAATTTGTGGGCGCATAAGTAGAAAATGCGTTTCCGGCCCCTGACCACGATTGCGAAGCTTTTGAAAGGCAAAAGTATTCTCTATTTTTGACCGGACATTTTTTATCACTTCAAACCTCTGAGATCTTGAGTGCCCTAAAAGAAGCAAAGACTAAATTCTCACAAGCCAAAGTGAAAGAGGTATTAGCCGATTATCGCTTAGCCGTAGAGAGCCGTGAGGCCAGTATCATTGGCCGCAAGGAAGTATTTATGGGCAAGGCTAAATTCGGGATATTCGGTGACGGCAAGGAAGTGGCACAGATCGCGATGGCGAAAGTTTTTCGTAATGGCGATTTTCGTTCAGGTTACTACCGTGATCAGACATTCATGTTTGCTATCGGTGAACTTACCATTCAACAGTTTTTTGCACAGTTATATGCGCATACGGATCTCGATGCTGATCCGTCTACTGCGGGCCGGTTAATGACAGGTCACTTTGGTACACGGACGTTGGATGAATCGGGTAAGTTTAAAACCCTGACAGAAATAAAGAACAGCAGCGCAGACATTTCACCAACTGCAGGACAGATGCCGCGGTTGCTCGGACTTGCCTATGCTTCAAAATTATATCGTCAGAATCCGGGATTGAAATCGTATTCCAATTTTTCAATCAATGGAAATGAAATCGCATTTGGCACAATCGGCAACGCATCTACCTCTGAAGGTATGTTTTTTGAAGCCATCAACGCAGCCGGGGTGTTACAAGTACCGATGCTAACATCGATATGGGATGATGGCTATGGAATCTCTGTTCCACAGGAATATCACACTACCAAGTCAAGCATATCAAAAGTATTGGCTGGTTTTCAGCGCACGGCTACCGAAAAAGGTTTTGAAATAATCGTAGCAAAAGGCTGGGATTATCAGGGACTCTTAGACGCGTATCACCGCTCGGAGAAAATCTGCCGTGATGAACATGTACCGGTATTGCTTCATGTTGAAGAAGTAACACAACCACAAGGTCACTCGACATCAGGATCGCATGAACGCTACAAGTCCAAAGAAAGACTCGCCTGGGAAGCTGAGCATGATTGCATCCGTAAAATGCGTGAATGGATCATCAACGAGGTAATGGTTTTGCCCGAAGAAATTGATGCCATTGAAAAAGAAGCCAAAAAAGCTGCCAAGGATTCACGCGACCGCGCCTGGAAAGCTTTCATGGAAGATGTTCGAAAAGATCAAAGTATCATTACGTCCATACTGGAGCGTGCAGCAACTGAAGGCCGGAATGCAGAAGAACTTCAATTAGTATTGAATGAGTTGACCAGTGCAATCAACCCTACACGCCTGGAGACAATGAAAGCTGCACGCAAAGCACTTCGTTTGCTACGGGATGAAAGCTCTTCTGAACGAACGGAACTCATAGCGTGGTTAAAAGAATCTGAAAATGATAATCACAACCGGTACAGTTCACACCTGTACAGTCAGTCAGAGGAATCAGCCTTACAGGTCGAAATAGTATCTCCTCAGTATAACGATTCATCTCCCATAGTAGACGGTCGTGAAGTATTACAGGCATGTTTCGATGCAGCGCTCACACGTGATCCCCTGGTGCTGGCATTTGGCGAAGATGTTGGTAAGATCGGTGACGTTAATCAGGGTTTTGCCGGGCTGCAGGCAAAGCATGGTGAATTGCGTGTGACCGATACAGGTATTCGGGAGTGCACGATCATCGGTCAGGGGATAGGTGCCGCTCTTCGGGGACTTCGTCCGATTGCCGAGATCCAATACCTGGACTACTTTGTTTACGCGCTACCTACCTTGACGGACGATCTGGCTTGTCTGCAATACCGCACAAAAGGTGGACAGAAAGCCCCCCTGATCATTCGCACCCGTGGTCATCGGCTTGAGGGTGTATGGCATGCCGGTTCACAAATTGGCATGTTGTTACAAAGCCTTCGGGGTATATATATTATTACGCCACGCAACATGACGCAGGCTGCAGGCTTTTACAACACGATGCTTAAATCGGATGACCCTGCGGTTATCATTGAGTGTCTCAATGGGTACAGGCTTAAAGAAAGAATACCGGATAATGTCGGAGAGTTTACAATTCCGCTGGGTGTACCTGAAATTCTAAAAGAAGGTAAGCATGTTACCGTGGTTACGTATGGCTCGATGTGCCGTGTAGTGATGGAAGCCGCAGAGGCCCTGGAGTCTTTCGGTATTTCATGTGAGGTAATTGACGTACAGACCTTGCTTCCTTTTGATATTAATCATCTCATTCTGGAGTCGGTAAAAAAGACTAACCGGGTAGTATTTGCAGATGAGGATGTTCCCGGAGGAACTACATCCTTTATGATGCAGCAGGTACTGGAAGTTCAGAATGCCTACCCTTACCTGGATTCAAAGCCAATAACCATTACGGCTAAGGAACACCGGCCGGCATATGCTTCCGATGGTGATTATTTTACCAAGCCCAATGCCGAAGAGATCTTTGAAAAGATTTACGAGATGATGCATGAAGCTGACCCTGACAGCTTTCCGTCATTGTATTAACAAATCACAACCGTATATCCTGAAGCGTATACTCAGGTGTTTCGATGATGTTGCTGCTGTTCAGGTCGGTGTCCTGAATACGGATTCTTAATTTGAATTTTGAGAATCCGAGGATTATCAAAAAACCATTTGATTTCATGCTGTACCGGATGACGCCTTCAAGCGGGGTGTCGGTCTGTGAGATAACGGGGAAACGTCCATCAAATGATGCTGCACATTCCAGTGAGCTTTCTTCCCAATTGTATTCTACATAATCTCCGATACCTGGATCATACACTAACCAGTCTACAAAAATGTTAAAGTGATTTGGGTTCTTCTCCGTATAAAATGACTCCTCAACAACATAGAGCGGAACTTCAAAATCCCGGATGGTGTCGATAATATTGTATGTATCATCAATAACTCGCGAATCATCACCCACGATGTACAGTTTAACATTGGTGTAGTGATAGCATTTATCAGGAAAAGTGTTTGGCTCAAGATCCTCGTATCCTGGTTCGTTACGGGTTCTGTCTGTGGCAAGCATTCCCTGCTGATTTGGCTGTAAGTTTAGAACCGGTGTGAATGTGCGGTTATCATTTGAGTATCCGGTAAACGTGGTTACAGGTGTAAGATTACCGTTGTCAGCCAGGAAGTAATTGTTGGGGTGAAACGGATCACTCGTATGGGCAATGTACAAACCAAAATTCTCCTGCTGGTTATCAACAAGGCCCAGGTTGCCATCGCCATCTTCGAACCGAAGCTCAATAACAACAGAGTCCATGTCGGTTAGACTGGGGGAAACGCCAAAATAGATATCGTCCAGATTGATTTTGGGTTCATCCGCAAAATCCGGAGGCTCAAAACACGAACTCGTTCCTGCCACCAGCAAACCAAATAACAATAGACCCTTTATAAGTTTCATTCTGTATTTTTGAGACGGGTTAAGATAGGTAACGCTTGGATACTTTTAAAAGTTTTGAATCAAAAATATACTCCCTTAACGATCAGTCCTTTACGGATATTGCATTGGAGATATTTCGGTTTCAGGCTGAAGCTAATCCGGTGTACGCTTCTTATATCCGGAATCTACGGATAAAAGTAAGCGAGGTAAAACAGCTGACAGATATCCCTTTTCTGCCCATTTCCTTTTTTAAGTCACAGCAGATTCAGTCCGGAAGTTGGACACCTCAGACGGTCTTTCAAAGCAGCGGCACCACCGGTATGACCACGAGTAAACATGCTGTGGCTGATCTTTTATTCTATCAGAAGAACTCCCAGATGTGTTTTGAATACTTCTTTGGTCAGGTATCACATTATAACTTTCTGGCATTGCTACCCTCTTACCTGGAACGTGAAGGCTCTTCCCTGATTACCATGATGGACCACTTTATCAAATCAGGTGGTGGTTATTCGGGGTATTATCTGCATGACCATACACGACTTCTGGAGGATCTGGAAAAACTTCGTGATAGTGATGGAAAGAAAATAATACTCTGGGGAGTTTCATTTGCATTGCTGGACCTGGTGGAATACGGGCCAGTTGATCTGGGGCATTGTCATGTTTTTGAAACGGGTGGAATGAAAGGCAGGAGGAAGGAGATTACCCGCGAAGCCCTGCACAACGCATTGAAGACCGCATTTAACCTTCCAGCGGTATATTCAGAATATGGCATGACAGAACTGCTCTCCCAGGCCTATACAACCGGTACAAACCGGTTTTTATGTCCGCCCTGGATGAAAATTATAGGACGTGAACCCGGAGATCCGTTCAGCAAGGGGTTACTTGGCGAGACAGCAGGGATTAATGTTATCGATTTGGCAAACTGGCAAACCATCTCCTTTATTGAAACAGAGGATATTGGGAAGGTGTTTTCGGATGGCTCTTTTGAAGTGCTGGGAAGGATGGATAACAGTGACATCCGGGGTTGTAATTTGATGATCGGATGAGTTTTAAGCCTTTTTCCGATTTGTTTTGTGAAGAAAGAATGATATTTTTGTTTGAAACCAATGTAACCGATGAAAAAGATAGTTGTATTTGTACTTCTTGCAGCATTCGTATCTGCCTGTAGCCAGTACACTTGCCCCACGTATACAAAAAAGCCAGTTCAGAATACTGGTAAGGCGTCAAGTCAAAAGATTTAATTATTCAATTGATCAAGTGAGGGGCCATTCCCCTTTTCTGGATACTTCACGAGGAGACTTAACAAAGTTTCCTTTTTTTATTTCGGTGCAAGGCGTAAATGAGCTTTGCGTTACGTTATCATCAGACATTATTGATCGATCTCATTGAAGGCATTCTGCAGGTCTTCCTGCAAGTCAGGAACAGTGAGTGTTTCCTTAAGTCCCTGGATTAAAAAATTAGGCACCTTCTCTGACTTTGATAATTTGGTTTTGATCTCGTTGATCATCTCGAGTGCATCTTCTTTACCATCAAAATTTTCATGAGCACTCACTTTTTCCGCTAAGGTCTCCCAGTAGTCAACTTTCTTTTTGGAAGCAACACTGCCGGAAGAAGGTACCCGCTGAACCGTGTTTGCCGCGATACAACCATTATATTCATCAATAATCTGTTCGAGATCTTTTTTGGTTAATTCGCCATTTTCAATCCGGGTGGCCACTTTGTCACAGTCCTTGAGAAAATTTACCAGTGTTTTTTTAAAACTGAGATTAGGCACCTCTGTGCCACGGCCATCAAGTTTAAGCAGGTATCGTCCATCATAGTTTACCTGATTTTCCGGCTGGAAACCATAGAGTGAAAGATACCCAGGCTTCAGAAGTTTCATAAAAGAATATCCTGATGGTCCTTTAACCGGATAGTAAGATTCTTTTTCCAGTGAATAATGCGAGACCTGGAACATGGAGTAAATCGTCTTCTTTTTATCGGCTGTTCTCACCTGTACTTTTTTCTCTGGACCGAAATTGAGCGGTTTGATCTCCCCATATATCGTGTCGCCTTTTACCGTGACCAGAAAATCCTGTGCATTGACGCATTTACAAACCAGCATGGCGATGAGCAGGAAAAGGATGTGCAGGATACCCAGGTTCTTCATAGTATATATTTGAAACGCAAATTATAGATTATTTTGATTTTACCCGGTTTCAATCCGAGAACGGTTTTGGCTTGCCTGTACAACGGCTAAGGATGGAGTAATACTCCGGGAGAAGACGCAGTAATTGGTTTTTTGTACCATCGAATCCCATACGGTTAATGCGTTTGTGTGTGAAATATTTTTTTATCCCTTATTTTGGCGCCTCTTTAATACCCAATGCATGGTTAAGTACAATCCCAAAACGTGGTTCTCCCTGATTTTTCACTCCTACAGCAGGCACGTGCTGAAAACCCTGTTGCCGGTTTTGGTTCTTATGGCTGCATTCACTTTCGTGGTCTGCTATGTCATTCTGGATTACCTCGACCTGGAGTCTCACGAATTTCCGGGCACCACTACAGTTCACTCCTTATTGGGTATTGTACTGGGTTTGTTTCTTGTATTCCGTACCAATTCGGCTTATGACCGCTGGTGGGAGGGAAGACGCCTGTGGGGCGGTGTGGTGAACAGTACACGCAACTTTGCACTTAAACTTAACGCCTACATTGGTCGTGAAAACCATGAAGCGCGGGAGTTCTTCATGAAAATGATAATCAATTTTGTATTTGCCATGAAAGAACACCTTCGTTCCGGAGTGCAGTTCTCTGAACTGGAAGAAGTGGATGAAAAGGTTTTAGAGAACATGCGGAAAGTAAAGCATAAACCCAACCGCATTGCCGGAATGATGTATGAGAAGGTAAATGAACTATATAAAAAGAATACCTTTTCAGGTGATCAGCTGATCAACCTCGATAAAGAACTTAAGGATTTCATCGATCTGATGGGAGCATGTGAGCGAATAAAGAATACACCCATTCCATATTCTTACTCTATGTTCATTAAAAAATTTATTTTCATTTATATCATAACCCTTCCCTTCGGATTTGTAACCACGTTTGGATACTTCACCATAGCGACCGTTATACTTGTATCGTATGTACTGCTTAGCGTAGAACTGATCGCAGAAGAAATTGAAGATCCGTTCGGGCGTGATAAAAATGACCTGCCCACCGATGAACTTGCTGTAAAAATCAGAGAGAACGTTAAAGAAATTCTGGGGTAGCTTTACCCTAGAATACTGTTGATAATGAAGTACAGGATGATCATCAGGATCAATGATCCGTACATTACCAGGTCTACCCTGACGTAAGGTTTATAGCGTTTATAGAGTTCTTTCAGATTTTTAAACATGCCTTCTGATGAAAGGTTAAAATTAGTAACAATTATTTCATCAAAGGAGACAACTAAATTCTTCTTTGGCCGTCTTGGAAACGGTAACATATTTTTTTTCGTACGCGAATAGGGGGCTGTTACACATTGATTGTCTCAGGATGCAAATAACCCAACTTAACACATGATCCGATTTTTAATTGTTGTCACACTCGTAGCACTTAGTTCACCTGCATGGTCGCAGGAAAAAGTTACCCTGAATGGATATATTAAAGACGGTACCAATGGAGAAGAACTCATTGGCGTATCGGTATATATACCCCAGTTGAAGGCAGGCACCGTTACCAATGCTTATGGCTTTTATGCTATTACGGTTCCCAAAGGAACATTCGAAGTTCAGTTCAGTTACATTGGATACACCGTGCAAACGGTTACGATCGAACTGAACAGCGATGTAACCCGGAATATTGAGCTTCAGAATGAAGCCACCGCTCTCAATGAGATTGTAGTCACCGATAAACCCATTGATGAAAATGTGGTATCCGTACAGATGAGTAAGAATACCATCAACATCAGCCAGGTGAAAAAACTTCCGGCTCTCTTTGGTGAGGTGGATATCATTAAAAATATTCAGATGCTTCCCGGAGTAATCTCTGCCGGAGAGGGGACCTCTACATTTTTTGTAAGAGGAGGTGGCGGAGATCAGAATCTGATACTCATTGATGAAGCACCGATATACGACCCGTCACACCTTTTTGGATTGTTTTCAGTCTTCAATGCGGATGTAATCAAAGATGCAGAACTATATAAAGGGGGTATACCTTCCCGTTTTGGAGGCAGGCTCTCATCCATATTGGATGTTCGTACCATTGATGGTAATAATAAAAAATTTGGAGTTACGGGTGGCATCGGATCGATAGCGAGTCGTATCATGGTGGAGGGCCCGATTAAGAAAGATGAAAGCTCTTACGTTGTTTCTGCGCGAACTTCGAATATATGGGCATATCTCGCGGCAGCGAATACCGATAACACCGCCAATTTTTATGACATCAATGCCAAGGTTAACTGGCGAGCGAATAATACCAATCGCTTTTTCATTGCGCTCTACACCGGCCGCGATAAAATTGCGTTTGATGGTGGGGACGCTGGTTTCGGATGGGGTAATTCAACAGCAACATTCCGGTGGAATCACCTGTATAACGAACGACTATTCTCCAACATATCGTTTATTGCCAGCCAGTTTGATTACAAACTCGAAGTGAAAGACCCTGCCTTGGGTATTAAATGGATTTCCAGTTTGCAGCAGGCTATGCTGAAAGCTGATTTTCAATACGCCATCAATACTAACAATGAGCTGAGCTTTGGATATCATTTAACCGGTCAGCGTTTTGCTCCGGGAAAGGTATCTCCGAATACCACCAGCTCTATTTTCTCCACCCTTGAGTTGCAGCATAAATATGCGCTTGACCACAGCTTCTATGTTAATAACCAGCAACGGGTCGGAGAGAAACTTCTGTTCGACTATGGAGTTCGGCTTTCCGTCTTTCAGAATATTGGTCCTGGTGACGTATACATCTATAACGACCGAACTGACAATGTGAATATTGTTCATGAGGATACGTTGAATTATAACAATTTCGAAAACATCAAGACCTATGTTAACCTCGAGCCCCGTGTAAGCATGCGCTATACCCTGGCTGAAGGCCAGTCGCTGAAATTATCCTACAACCGCATGGTGCAAAACACACATTTAATGACCGCGGCTACTGTGCCGGTACCATTCAATACGTGGAGTCCCAGTGATTATTATCTCAAGCCCCAGATTGCCGATCAGGTTGCAGCGGGTTATTTCAGAAATTTTCATAATAACATGTTTGAAGCCTCTATTGAGGCGTATTACAAAGACCTCAACAACGTAACGGACTTTGCCGATAACGCTCAGGTTTTTTTTAATGAAGATCTCGCTACCGAATACCGCCAGGGTGACTCCTGGTCATACGGAGCAGAGTTGATGATCAATAAAAAAGAAGGCAGGCTGATGGGAATGCTGAGCTATACATGGTCTAAAACCATGCGTAAAATTCCCGAGGTAAATCAGGGTGAAGCATTCATAGCCAACTACGACAGAAGAAACGTTGCGAATATTCAGGCATCTTATGATCTCAATTCAAAATGGACTTTTGGAGCAACCTTTACTTACAGTACCGGCCGACCCATGACTGTGCCTGCCGGAAAATATGAGTACGGTAGCTACAACCCTGATGTAATCACTGAGCGCAATGGCTACGTTATGCCGGCCTTTCACCGCATGGATCTTTCCGCCACACTAAACCCGCGGAAAAATGAAGGCCGCAGGTGGAAGGGGCAGTGGGTGTTTGCGATCTACAATGTGTACAACCGGAAGAATCCATTTACCATCTACACCCGCACGGTGCAGGATGAAGATGGAAATGTTATCGGAAATGGAAGACAAAAGGAAGCTCGCCTGGTATACCTCTTCCCGGTGATGCCTTCTGTTACCTACAACTTTAAATTTTAATGATCATGAAAATACAGAGAACTGAAAATAATATGACAATGAGAAAAGCAGTTTCATCATTTGTTTTCTCGCTACTGGTTATCGCTGCGTTATTCTTTATGAGCTGTGAAGAAACCGTGAAACTTGATCTGGATGACTATACCTCAGCGGTTGTAATAGAAGGTCTGGTAACCAATCAGGAAAATTACCAGTTTGTGAAAGTTACCCGCACAGCTGATTTCTACGATCCTGGAAATACACCCCGCATTACCAATGCCGAAGTGACGGTAACAGATGATCTGGGAAATGTAATTCCGTTTGTGCACAACCCGTCTGGTAATGAAGATTCGCTTGGTATCTACATCCCGGAAACACCCTTTACCGGTGCTGTGGGACGAACCTATACGCTGCATGTTGAGGTAGACGGGCTTCTCTATGAAGCAACTGACAAACTATTTCCGGTAACTACCATGGATAGCCTGAACTACGAGATTGATGAAGACGAACAGGAAGATCCTGAAGTAGAAGGCCGCATCTACTCATTGCTGTTGTTTACACAGGAGCCACAGGATGAAATTAACTACTACTTATTCAAATTCTTCCGCAATGATTCGCTGTCTTTTGATACCGATTCTGATATCTACTTCAGTGATGATGAATTCCTGGCAGAAAATATCAGTGGGGTTGAAGGTCCGGTATTGTATTCACAGGGTGATCATGCCCGTGTTGAAATGTTTAGTATAAGCCGGGAAGGTTACATTTATTACAATGACCTGAGCAACCTGTTGAATAATGATGGCGGTGTGTTCAGCCCTATTCCGGCCAGTCCCAGAACGAACCTAACCAATGGGGCACTTGGTTTCTTTCAGGTAAGTGCACTGGATATCAGTGAAACGGAAATAGAGTAGTTCAGAATTTGCTTTTCACAGAAGGGAGTTTCATCTTTCATCTGGTAATACGTCCCGATGAAAAAAGTACTCCCTTTTTTTTTATTCCTGTTCATACTGATCGATAAGTTAGCCGCACAGGAAGTGCTGGATAACAATGCGCCTTCTATTAAATGGTTTCAGGTAAATACCCCCCATTTCAGGGTAATGTTTCCGGAAGGATACGATGCACAGGCTCAGCGTATGGCCAATACACTGGAATACATTCACGATGCTGAAGCTAAATCCCTGGGAAGCAGCCCACGGAAAATATCGGTCCTCCTTCAGAATCAATCTTCTCTTTCCAACGGTTTTGTAACACAGTTACCCCGCAAGTCTGAATTCTACACCATGCCTTCGCAGGATTATAATTTCCAGGGAACCAATGACTGGCTCGATATGCTGGCTTCTCATGAGTACCGGCACATTGTTCAGTATCAACATGCTCTCCGTGGATTTAATCGTGCCCTGTATTACTTGTTTGGAAGTTTTACATTCACGGGTATGTCACAGGCCGCAGCGCCCGACTGGTTTTTTGAAGGTGATGCTGTTGCTACCGAGACTGCATTTACCGGAAGTGGCCGCGGACGAATCCCGAATTTCGATCTGGTCTTTAGAACTAACCTGTTAGAAGGCCGCACCTTTAATTATCACAAGCAATACCTCCGTTCCTACAAACATTATATTCCCAATGAATATGTGCTGGGGTACCACATGGTAAGCTACCTGCGAAGAAAAACCAATGACCCGGAGATATGGGGAAAGATAACAGCCCGCTCGTGGAGCGTTCCGTTTGTCCCGTTCGCATTTTCAAATGCAATTAAAAATAAATCAGGTATGTACGTTACCGGGCTGTATAATGACATGGCCGCAACGCTTAAAAAAGAATGGCAGGATGAAGTAAATAAACTCACCTTAACATCATTTGAAAAAGTTAATCCCAGAAAAACATCAGCGTACACGGATTATCAGTTTCCTCAACCGCTTGACAATGGAGGTGTGTTGGTATTGAAGCATGGTATTGGCGATATCGATCAGTTTGTGGTTCTGAAGGATGGTAAGGAAAACAAGGTATTCACACCAGGGTTCCGAAATGATGCAGCCATGCTATCCACGGCATTCAATACCGTGATCTGGAATGAATTCGGATATAATCCACGCTGGCGTGTGAAGAACTATTCACTCATTAAAGTGTATGACATCGACAAGAAGAAAAAACGAACGCTGGGTGGAAAGCATAACCGGTATGGTAGTGCAGCGCTTTCACCTCAGGGTGATAAGGTTGTAACCGTGCAGTCGAATACGAATTATGAACATTCCATTGTAGTCCTGGAAATTTTTACGGGTAAGGTGATTAAAACATTCCCGAATCCCGAAAATAACTTTTATGCCATGCCCCGCTGGTCTGATGATGGTAAGCATATTGTAGCGCTGAAAACCACACGGGAAGGTAAAACGATTTCCATTTTCAATTGGGAAACGGATGAAGAGAAAGACATTCTGCCGGTATCGAAAAAGGAAAACGTGGGACATCCGGTGATGATCGGAAATCATATCATCTTTAATTCGCCCGCTACCGGAATAGATAACATTCATGCAGTCGATATTACCACCGGCAAACGGTATATCATTACTTCAAGCAAGTATGGTGCATACAATCCTGCAGTGTCAAGAGACGGCAAGACACTATACTACAATGATCAGACAAAAGATGGATTGGATGTCGTAAAGATCCCGTATGAACCTTCCTCTTGGCTACCCTTCATCGAACGGAAAGAACCCAAAACGTTTTTTCAACACCTCGTGGATCAGGAAGGCAGACCTAATTTGTTTGACAGCATCCCTGCGAAAAACTATACGGTAACAAAATACAGCAAACTGAAAGGGATGATCAATCCGCATTCCTGGGGATTGGTACTCACGAATGATTACACGCGGATATCTGCAGGTGTCACTTCCAAGGATCTGTTAAATACAACAATGCTCGATGCGGGGTATGTGTATGACATCAACGAAGGAACGGGATATTGGGAAGCTGGTCTGAGCTATCAGGGCTGGTTTCCGGTCATCAATCTAACAGCCACCACAGGCGACCGTGAAGATACCCGCAGTGGTTTTGGAAATACGTCCAAAATGACCTGGGAAGAGCAAACGTTAACCGGTGGCCTGAGCATACCACTGTTGCTCACCAACTCAAAATACAGCCAGGAGCTTACCTTCGGGAATGATGTGGGTATCACAGCGGTTTCTTCATTTGATAATACCGTACGAAACAGTGCTGGCGAAATAGTATACGAAGGGTCCGACAGAACTTTACCGGTTAATGACTCACTCACATTCATCTTTAAAGATCAGTTGAATGGAAATCTGTTGTACAACCGGTTGTGGCTTTCATACGATCATGTGCTGAAAACAAGCTATCGCGATTTTCTATACCGATGGGGTCAAACCCTTGATTTCGAATTGTACAATACACCTTATCAGGGGGGTGATTTTGAAGGAAGATTAATGGCCATACGTACAGCATTTTATTTCCCCGGCTTATTCAAACATCATTATTTGTATGCGCGGGTCAGCTACCAGAAAAGTTTGCAGGGTGTAGAAACGGATATCTATACATTCCGGAACAGAATCCCCAAACCGCGGGGATACTCGTATCCATCGGATGAGAAATTCTTAAGCATATCCAGCAATTATGCATTGCCACTATGGTATCCGGACATCGCCCTTGGACCGGTATTGAATATTCAACGGATCAAGCTGAGTTTCTTTTATGATTATGGGAAAGGTACGGGTCGGAACTTCTTTTACCACAACACTGAAAACGCGATCTACTACAGAACCACT
>DASXWH010000295.1:0-12848 GCA_036503775.1 Ohtaekwangia sp. | reverse complement strand
ACGTGAACCGGATTTGTTTTTGTCAACCATACATTCCGGTAGATCCCTGCTCCGGGATACCACCGCGCAGAATAATTCGGATTATCTACACGGATGGCTAACTGATTTACACCTCCCGGAACGATATAAGGAGTCAAGTTCAGGCGCCAGGAGTTATAACCATAAGGCCAGCCACCAACCAGTTTACCATTCAGCCATACTATTGCATAAGACATCGCACCATCAATGTCGAGGAAGACAGATTTACCTGAATCTGAAATAGGTATATCAAGTTTTTTGCGGTACCACCCCACGCCATTCGATGGCAATCGTCCCATACCGCCACCCACTTCAGGGTTAGCACCTGTCATGAATGGTCCTTTCACAGCCCAATCATGCGGAAGATTTATTTTCTCCCAGGCACCGTCATCAAAGTCGTGTTGTACGAACGGGAAGGTTTCACCGGGGTTTCCCTGCGGTCTGACATACTGTTTCTGAGGATCTTTTATAAATGCATTTGCTGTTGGAAGTATCCAGGGCTTGAGCACTTCCTGTTGGGCGTCAACTTTCGCAGCTTCCGTTGGTCTGGAGTCAGCGGCTTTGTCATCGTTACTGTCGGTAACCGCAGGACGCACATCATACATCAGGTTATCAGCTTCTGCGGCTGTATTGTATTTATAAAAATACCATCCCTCATTGATGGAAATGCGCTGACGTTCCGGTGCCGTATTTTTAACGGCCTGCGCATTTACGATAAGGGTACAACCCAGGAAGGCAAACAACCAGACGATTCTTTTCTTCATAACACTTTTTCTGACTTCATTAAAATGATTCGTGAATTTAGTGACCGTGCGTTGGAGTACAATTACTTTTTATTCCACGGGTTAAAAAAAGTCAGCCGGATTTATTCATCGAAAGGATTCTGATATACCTGATGGAAGAAAAGAAGTATAATTTTTCCGAGATCGCGGAGCAAGCAGGTTTTAACTCGCTCTCCTATTTTACCCGGAGCTTCAAGGATTTTTATGGCAAAACTCCTTCTGAGTACATGGATGGCTCAAAGATCAGTAAGGTAGTTCGCGTGCTACAAACCTATTGACCGATTGATTCCGCTTTTTTAATTTAGGAGCTAACTGTTTTTTTAATCTTAACCCAAACCCATGAAACATTCATTGTTAATTCTTTCACTGACATTCCTCACCACCCTGTTCATTACAACCTATAGCCAGGCGCAAGAGACGTTATATACTAAAACCATTTCAGTCTCCGGGCCGAAGAACAATGAAAAGAAAGACTCCACCTTTGTAGCCGTAACCGATGGGTCTTTTGCCATCAGCCTGAATTCACTCAGTAACGATACACGCTTCCGGGCACAACGGGCTGTGCATCGCTCTAAAATAACTGAACCTTTTCATTGGGTAACACTGATCCTGGCCCATGCAGACGGAACCGATGTTTATTTCAAGGACGCAGCTGATTTCATCCAGTATATGGATGTGCATGGCTATGTTGTTGAAAGCGAAACGAAGCAGCGGTATAGCACGGATTACGTGTTCCGGAAAAAGTAGTATCCTCCGAATGCCAAGAATTCAGATTCCATATTTCCGTTCAATCCAGCAATATGGAATCTGAAATATGATCTATTCATACTTCAATGAATTCACCGGATTGGACAGTGCGGACTTTAACGTCTGCGCACAAACAATAACAATGATTACGAACAAGAGACAAGTCATGGGCAGAACAAACATCCACCAGGTAAGATCAATGTGATACTCAAAACCCTGCAGCCACTTCATCGCAAAGAAGTAGGCAAGCGGAACCGTAACCACAAAAGCCGCTGCGATCAGGCGGAAGTATTCCTTCGAAACCAGCAAGAGAATATTGGATAGGGATGCTCCGAGAACTTTCCGGATACCGATCTCCTTGCTGCGCTTCGAAACGCTTAGTGATACCAATCCAAGTACACCGGTAAAAACAATGATGAGCATCAGGGCTGTAGCCACCATAGCCGCTTTCTTCATTTGAAGTTCGGTGGTATATAAAATTTCCAGGCTTTGATCCGCGAAATGAAAATCAAATGGGTCATCCGGGAAAACATTTTTCCAACGTGTCTCCACTTCCCGAACAGATTCTGCGAGGTTAGCCGGTTTCAACCGGAAGCTGAAATACCGGTAAGCCTGAAAATCGTTGGTATGAATAAGCATCATCGGGTCGACACGCTGATGAAGAGATGTGAAATGAAAATCGTGTACAATGCCTTTCACCGTAAAGATCGTGTCGCCATAGCCGTTGGCCTTCAGCTGATCGCCTAGTTTAATATCCAATACTTTTTTTGCCGCTTCATTGATCACCACAGCGTTCGCGACCCTCGTTCCCGAATCACCAAAGAAATTACCTTCCTTTAATTTCAATCCGAATACCGGTTGAAATTCTTCATCCGCACAGGTGATCACAAAGTTGATACCTTCCTCTGCAGGCGTTCCGGATTTGTACACCTTCCCTCCTCCCGGACTGAAATTTCTTCCCGGTGATCCCCACGAAAGCGAAACAGACTCCACCGCTGCTGATCGCATAAATTCTTTTTTCGCGGATTCCATTTTGGCAAACCCGGCTTCATTCCACAATCGCGGAACAGATGTAACGGTCAGCACGTGTGATTTATCATAGCCCAGATCTTTCTCCAGGAAATACGAAGTCTGCCGTGACAACACCACAGCACTGATAAAAATCAGCAATGTGATAAAAAACTGTATCGTGATCAGCGACCTGGAAAACTGTATCGTTCCTTTTACCGATCGCATTTTTCCTTTCAGTGAATCAATGGGTCTGGCCAGGGACTGAAATACAGCCGGATAAATGCCGGCCAGAAAACCTATGCCGAGTACACCTCCTGTGATGGCAAGCCACAGGGTTTTATCAAATTGAAAAACTGAAGGCAGCGTTGATGCCAGCATCACGCCAAAATAATCGTGTAACAGTTCATAACCGATCACCGCCAGCGAACCTGAGAAAACTGAGAGCACAACAGACTCCAGCAGGAACTGCGTAACAACCTGTCGTTGTAACCCACCAATCACTTTACGCACACCTACTTCCTTGAAGCGGGAAAATGAACTTGCTATAGAGATATTGATAAAATTACTCACAGCCAGCAGCAGAATAAAAATAACGATCACCACCAGTGTTACGATCAGCTTCTGCACAGCACCCTGGTTGGTCGTGCGGTAGTAATCGTGAATGGGACTGATAACAATCTCTCGTGTGGCTGCCAGCTGACCTGGTCCATCTTTCAGCATGGCATTCAGCTGTTCCTGTACATCCGAGGCTACCTCGGGAGAAGTTAGTTTGATATAGGTTATGATCTCCTGCCACGAATCGCGTTGAAATTGCGGGAAGAAATCGTAGGCGTTGGCAAGCGAAAGAAAAACCTGCGCATCCATATTCATGAAATCCGTAATGGAATTCTTGTCGGATGGATCGGTCATGACCGCAGTTATCGTATACTCTTGCAACCCTTTTTGCTCCGTAGCCAGGGTAAGTGTTTCGCCAACCACATCGGTTTTGTTAAAGAACTTCAGCGCCACCCTTTGTGTGATCACGATCGAGTTCGGTTGCTTCAGCGCACTTTCACGATCACCGTGCAGTAACGGAAAACCAAAAAACTCCAGGAACGATGAATCACCGATCATACTTTGCAGCCTGAAATGTTTATCACCTTTGGAAATGGTGATGTTACGATCGAGGAAACTGTAATATCCTTCAACTTTTCCGGGATACTGGTCGAGCATCTGCTTCGGTAAAATTCCGGGACTAAACGGAAACAAGCTGACATCCGGCTTATCGCGGCTTTCCATCAGGTAAAGGCGATCTACGTCTTTCAAATCCTGGTTCACCTGGAGTTCACTGTGAATGAATAAGCCGATGAGCAGCGCAAAGGTAATACCCACGGTAAGGCACAGCACATTGATGGATGAATAGAACTTGCGCTTCAGCGTGTGGCGAAATAAAATGGTTAAATAACTTTTGAACATATAGAGATGATTCAGTTCGAATGAAAATCTATTCCGTAAAATAATTCCGGGCCTGCAGAAACGAATGGTATTCCAGATCAGTCTGCGATTTGCTTTCGCATTGCCAAACTTCTTTATATCGCGGTTGAATTTCTGAATAAGGTCGCCCTCGATCTCCTCGAACAGATGATCCGGACAAAACCATTTCAGAAAACGAAATATCCACATACCGTTTAATGTCATCCGTTACCGGTTTCCAGTTGCCCTTAATCGGTGGCTGGAAAGCGGTGACTGAAATTTATTCATACTTCAATGTATCCGAAGGATTGGTCATGGCAGTCTTCAGTACCTGGAAGCTCATGGTAAACACTGCAATGAGCAGGATCATCAATACCGGCAATGCAAACAGCATGGCACCTGGTGTGATCTTATACGCATAGCTCTCCAGCCATTGCTGCATGCCGAAGTAAGCAACAGGCAATGCCAGCAGGGTGGCCAGTAATACCAGTTTTATAAAATCCGCAGACAGCAGTGTTACAATGCTGACCAATGATGCGCCCAGTACTTTCCGGATGCCGATTTCTTTTGTTCGTTGCGCAGCTGTGTATGATGAAAGTCCTACAAGTCCGAGGCAGGAAATGATAATGGCCAGTATGGTAAATACGCTGATGACTTTGGCAAACCGGTTGTCGTCATTGTACTGTCCTCTGAAATTTTCTTCCATGAACGAATAATCAAATGCATTGTCGGGAAATGATTTCAGGAAAGCAGCTTTCACATCGGCAATGACCTGTTGTGTTTTGGCTTCATCTGCAGCAGCAAACTTCACGGAAGTAGAAGAGTATGTACTGTAAGAGGGTACAAAGATCATGGGTTCCATCGGGCGCTTCAGGGATTGTTGATGGAAATCATTCACCACACCCACGATCGTTAATGGCTTTCCGTCATCGCCCCAATACAACTCACGACCCACGGCTTGTTGTGCGCTGTCGAGCCCGAGAAGTTTCACCGCATTGAAATTCAGAATTACCACACGGGTATCGCGGAAATCCGTTTTATGATCGGTCGGTAAAAATTCGCGGCCGGCTAAAAGCCTGATTCCATAGGTTTTGAAAAAACTGTAATCAATACCCTGGTGGCTCATCGTGTAATGTGCATCCGAAGGCTGATCACTCAACCGGATGCCAAAGCTTCTTCCTAACCGATCACCCGGTAAACGCCAGGAAGTGGCAGCACTGATTACTCCATTGACCTGTAACAACTCGTGTTTGTAAGATTCAACCCGTTGAATAAAGGTAGAATCCCATTCCGTGCGCTCGGGTGCGCGCACGATCAGCGTGTTCTGGAGATTCATACCCAGGTCGGCATCATTCATAAAACGAAGCTGTTTGGATACCACCAGCGTACCGGTGATCAATGCGGCAGACGACATGAATTGAAATACCACCAGTGACTTCCGCAGCAACTGACCTCGTGAAGACCGCTGGAATTTTCCTTTCAATACCGTTACGGGTTGATACGATGACAGAACAAAAGCCGGATAGAATCCGGACAGCAGGATACCGGTTACCATCGTGCCGATGAGTATCAGCAAGGTTGATGTATTCATTTCTCCGAATACTTTCCACCATGAAAGATTTCCATTGATCATTTCATTGAAGAACGACTGGGAAACCATCACAAGGACCAATGCAATGATGAAAGCAAAGAGACTGATCAATATAGATTCAAACAGGAACTGCTTTACCAGTTGTGATCGTAACGCACCCATTACTTTTCTTAGCCCAACTTCTTTGGCCCGATCCAATGCCCGTGAGGTGGTGAGGTTAATGTAGTTGATCCAGGCAATGAACAACACAAAAGCAGCCACGATCACCATGGCCCATACTGCCCTGCCGCTGGCTACCTTGGCAATATCATATTCATAGTCGGAATACAGGTGTGCATCCTTCATGGGCTGCAGGTAAAATTTCTCTACGCTGCCGGAGACTTTATCACCCTGAAAGTACCGATCGCTGAAGGCAGGAAACTTCACTTCGAGTGCTTTATAATCTGCACCGGGTTTAAGCACGATGTAATGCCGCATATCCGACCAGGTCCAGCTGTCATCCGCATCGTGATTTTCGGGAGTGTATAAGGTGGCATAAGAGACCAGCACATCAAACTGCAAATGCGAATTCTCCGGAACATTCTGAACCACACCGGTAATTTTATACGGCTGTTTGTCAAGTCCCCAGTACACTTCCTTTCCCAGCACATGTGTATAATCTTTATCCGGCACGCCAAAGTATTTAATGGCCGTGTTCTCGGATATGACCATGGTATATCGATCTTTTAATGCAGTGGCCTTATCTCCAGCCAGCATTGGAAAACTGAATACAGTGAGGAAATGCTCATCCATAAAGTGGCAGTTCTCACCCTTGAAGATCTTATCGTCAATCTTTACATTCAATTCACCGGCCGGCATGATGCGGGTGTAACTTTCTATCTCCGGAAAATCCTTTGCCATTACCGGACCTATTGTCGGATACATGATCGTGCCATGCTGGATCAGTTTTCCATTCTGAAAGCGGTCGTTGGTAATGCGATAAGTCCGATCCAGCTTTTCATGGAAGTTGTCATAGCTCAATTCAAAGCTCACAAACTGGAAGATGAGCAGGCAGGCTGCCAGGCCTATACCCAATCCGAAAATGTTGATAGCCGAGAATACTTTGTTCTTTACAACATTCCGGAACGCGATGGTAAAGTAATTTCGAAGCATAATGGTATTGATCAGGGTGTATGAAAACCGGTTTCGTAAAATAATTCCAGGTCTGCAGAAGCGAAGGGCATTCCACGTGAGCCTGCGCTTTGCCTTTCGTTCGCCAAATGTTCTTACATCTTTCCGGAATCGCTGAATGAGGTCACCTTCAATTTCCTCAATGAGGTGATCCGGACATATCCAGCGGAGAAATCCGAATATGAAAGATGTTGTATCGTTGTTGTTATTCAAATTGATCGATTAAACCATTTTTAGTTGTGGTACGAGCTTCCACAATTCAACCCGTGATTCTTTCATAGCTTTAAGCATGGCCATGCCGGCACTGGTGATGGTGTAAATACGCTTGCGTCTTCCGCCACGTTCGCTTGTCTCCCCTCCCATAACCGAGCGGATATATCCTTTATCTTCCAGGCGGTACAACGTTACGTGCACAGCACTGAGATTGACTTCCCGTTTCAGCCTGTTTTCGATTTCATCGGTAATGGCCGCACCATAGGCATCTTCCTGCAGGGCGGCTACCAGGATCAATACCAGTTCTTCAAACTCTCCGAGGTATTCCTTCGGCATATGCTTATATTTTGTTAAGCAAATAAGCGTAGAAATTCTGAAAGAACAAAATAGGTTACTGACAAACCCAGCTGAGGCTTATTTTAAAATGAACAGGGGAATCGAGTTTGCGGAATCTCAGTTGTTTATAGAAGTAATTGGCGTCCGGAGAAAGTCGGTTTTGATCACTTCACTTTCTTCGGCTTTAACTCATAAAACCAGATATCGTCATTGGGTACATCAAAGTCGAGCTCGGTAACCTTCAGGTTATTGTCGGTCACAAACCGCACCGTTCCAAATTCAAACCAGGAAAGTTCCGCGGCATTGTCCCAATTAATTTTCCATACATCGTAATGCCAATGTTCGAGCGTAGCATTAAAACGCTTCGAGTGCTCAAAGTACAGGCGAAGTTTGTCGCCTTCTTTTTTTATTTCAATCGTACCATAAATGTCAGCTACATATTTACCCAGGTAGTTATCCAGCGGCACGGTAGGTTTTGTATCCGGAACACGTTCCTTGATGCGGTCACTGATGCGTGTATCTGCCTGCATTCGTTTTTTGGAATTCGCGAGCAATTCCGCTGACCAGTCTTTTTCTTTTACTTTCAGAAAAGCGTCAACGGTGTAATTGGCCATCGCCACCATCAGTCCGCCTTTCATTCCATTGGTCAGAACGACAACACCAAGCTTTTCATCCGGAATAAGTGTTACGATAGAAAGCATTCCTGAGTATCCTCCGGTATGCCCGACACGCATTTTTCCTTTGTAATCGGAAAGGTCCCACCCCAAACCATAACCGCGGAAATGCGTATCGAAATTATCATCGGTATGATCAATGGTGAACACGTTGTGCGGAGTCCACAACGTATTCCGCGACTTAGTCGAAAGTAAGGTATCATTCTTCCAGATCCCGTTGTTGAGGTTGAAGATCATCCATTGCGACATATCCCTTACGCTGGAAATAATTCCTCCGGTGGCGGCAATGGCACTCCAGTCTTCCCACGCAATCGGACTATGCTTACCATTCACAATACCATGCGGTGTGGCATAATTTCCTTTCTGATCCAGGCCTTTGCTTGACGTAACCGAGCGGGTCATACCCAGCGGAGCGAAGATCTTTTGTTCTATAATGGTATTCCAGGGTTTACCTTCAATGGTCTTCATTACTTCACCTGCCGTGATGTACATGATATTGGAATACCCATAACCGGCACGGAAGTTATAGGCCTGCGGAAGGTACTTTGCACGCCTGATGATTTCTTCCGCACTAAGATCATCTGACAAATACCAGATGGCATCACCACTGAATGTACTGAACCCTACCCGGTGACACAGCAGATCACGAACCGTGATGTCCTGTGAAACATAAGGACTGTACAATTCAAAGTAGGGAAGAAATTTTCTGACCTTGTCATCCAGGGAGAGTTTGCCTTCTTCTACCATCATGGCGATGGCTGCCGTAGTAAATGCCTTGGTGTTGGAGGCTATAGCGAACAGGGTATTCTCATCCGGCTTTTCAGACTTACCGGTTTCTTTCAGTCCGTATCCCTTGCTGAAAAATACCTTACCATCTTTCACGATGGCGATACTCATTCCGGGTACGTCCCAGTCAGCAAGCGCTTTCGTGTAGTAGGCATCGAGCTTTTTTAAATCCGGTTGAGCAACCAGTGTTGTTGCAGCAACTATAAATGTGAAAAGGGATAATGACTTTTTCATAAACAGTGGTTTATGTGGTTATGCAATACAGATAGGATGATACGGCATTGTCAATGACAATGATCGTCAACAAAAACACGACAAGGTGCACAGTCTCACGAGGCTGTACAGATTATTAAACCGCTGACCTTTCAGCTTTTAATTTTCTACTCCAATAGATAATGTAAATAGTTCCCAGTATGGACGGCATTATCCAGATAAATAAAGTAGGAATGTTAAGCCCGGCAATCATAAACGCGGTTGTTGATGCGATCAATGCACCGATCATTCTTCCCAAATGACTCCTTAGCCGCGCATCTTTATTTTCGGCAAATGTTCTGAACATCCTGAAGTCATTCAGTGTCATCAGCAATCCAAATCCACCAAAGAAAATATATAATATACCTTCAGACTTTTGAATGATGGCCCATAGTCCAAGGCCGATCATAATCACCGATATGACCAACATTGTTCCTGAGATCAGGTAGTCGAGGAGATCAGCTTTTACTTTTACTTTACTCTTGAACGTTAACGCCCTGTTTCCAGCCAGCACCATATAGAGCGTGAACACACCGATCAAAAATAAAAACAGGTTTTCGTGTCCGGGCATCCGGGATACAAAAAGGGAGATCAGTGAGCTTGCACCCATAGCGTATGAAAATACCTTTCCGGCTTTTCGATGAGGCAGGCCACCTTTCCTGGCCCATACACTTACGATTCCGGTTACTAGGCCCAGTCCGCCACAAAATGCATGGATATAAATGAGGATCTTTATTGTTTGTTCCATAGGCGAAACCTACTTCTGTCCGAAGGCATCTTTCACCACGCCTTCATTAAATCCGGGAGCGACTTTGTTGTTATTGGCATACACATAAAGAGCTGTATTGAAAATGGTGTTCGCTACTGAAAAGATCAGCCCGGCAAGCAAGAGCAACGCCAGTCCGATGCAAATACCGATAACAGCCCCGATGATATCAAAGGCAGATCCCAGCACATAGGCAAGTCCAACACCCAGTACTATAATAATGAGAAACACACCCAGCTGAATGAGCCCGAGACCGATTCGCTTGATAAGGCTTTCACCCCAGGTTTGTTTAATAACGGCTGCAGATTTTTTTATCGCATTCACCGGCCCCAAGCCTTCATACACCAGTACCGGTACCACGAAGATGGTAACAATGCTCCAGGCCATACCGAGAAGTCCGATAACAATTTTGGCTACGATCTCTCCTACCTTTCCAAACCGGGAAGCCAGGTTGTGCAGCAGACGAAGCAGCAAACCAACCGAAGCGGATAACAAACTCCATTGTACGATAAGGCCGATACGTGAAATGGCAAACTTCAGGCTTTCACCGAACGTGGCATTCCCTCCTTCAAACCGAACTTTCGTGGTATACACCACGCATACATTAAAGAATGTAGCGATGAAAGCCAGACCAAAGTAAGTCAGGAAGATGATCAGGTATTGATATACTTCAAGGGACTCCTGTGAAAATCCATTGTCCATCAGTGTTGGAATCACGGACGGAAATATCATGGCTACGGAAAAGGCAGTAGAGAACACGAAGGATAAAAGTGCAAAACCCAATAGTTCGCGGTCTTTGTCAATAACGCTGAAGGTCAGTTTCGTGATCATCCAGCTGCGGGAGAATGCATTCATGGTAAAGAAGTTTAGGTGTTATTCAAAGATATGCTTTTCGGGGAGAGTTCGCCATAGAGCCATGAAATTCATATCTTCGTAAATACGATACCATGAAATACTTCATCATCAAACCCCGGGAAACACTGGCCACTTACGTGCGCTACTTCTGGGTGCTGGAAGGTGAAGCTTCAATAAACCGCCCCTATATACACCGATCCATGGCAGACGGATGTGCTGAACTGATCTTCCACTACCATGGAATTTTTGATGAACTGGCTGGAGATCAAAAAGTCACAACATCTTTTTCAGCCGGACTGGCCGGGCCATCACAACACTATTCGCGATTTCAGATCAGCCAGAACTTCGGCATCTTCGGAGCTTACCTTTATCCTTTCGCGGCTTCACAACTGTTCTCTATTTCCGGAACAGAAGCCCGAAATCAGATGCTAGACCTCAAATCAATAGCCGGTGTTGAGGCCAGTGAACTGGAAGAAAAGGTTATGCTGGCAAAGGATCATACTTCACGGATAAACATTGTATCGGAATTCCTGGAAAGAAAAATAAATAAAGCACGGAAGCAACCTCCGGGAGTTTTTGAAACAATCAAATATATCATTCATACCAACGGCACCACGTCAGTAGACGACCTGGCGAAACAGAACTTCATTTCTACCCGGCAGTTTGAACGCAACTTCAAACACCATGCAGGCTTCAGCCCGAAATTATTTTCCCGCATCATCCGGTTTCAAGTGGCGCTGAGTCAGTACAACCTTAAAGGCAAATCACTTACGGACATTGCTTACGATTGTGGTTATTATGACCAGTCACATTTCATCCAGGATTTCAAAACTTTCTCCGGCTACAATCCTAAAGCTTACTTTTCCGGAAAGACTGAAGCAACCGAATGGAGAGATTAAGCATGTCGGATTTTTCCAATTCTGAAGCAGCTTGTCTTTTTACTTTTGGGTGTACCAAAAAATTCACGATCACATGAAACTACCGAAAGGACACCAAACGATCATGCCTTACCTGATGCTCAAAGGCGCATTAAAGTTTCTGAACTTTACACAAGCTGTATTCAATGCAAAGCTCACCACCGATATGCACAAGCTGCACGAAAACGGAACAGTAATGCATTCTGAAATTGTCATTGGTGGAAGCACGATCATGTTTACCGATGCTACCGAACAATGGAAAGAACAAACGGCAAATCTCTTTATCTATGTTGACGATGCGGACGAAACGTACAAAAAAGCACTTGCCGCAGGGGCCTCTTCCCTCATGGAATTAAGCGACCAGGATTACGGCCGAACCTGTGGTGTAACCGATCCGCTGGGAAATGTGTGGTGGATAACTTCAGTCCGGTAAGAAAATAGCGTCCAAAAAATGCGTTTTCTGGTAATTATATAACCCGTTCAGGGTTATTATGCAAATCCGTATATGCTGAAAATCCGTTACCTTTACACCGGAATGAAGGTAATCCGCTCCATATCGATAATCCTGCTGGCCGTGCTGTCATTGGTGGCCTCCACCCGCTTTACCGTGGGCATGCACTTCTGCATGGGAGAGATCAAAAGTGTAGCGCTGTTTACAAAAGCTCCGGCCTGTTTCAATGAAAAGGAAGTTCCTCCCTGCCACCGTAAGGCTAAGCCCTGCTGTGAAGATCAAACCGTTGTGCATGAAGAGGAAGATTTTAAATTATCGGCTTCATCGTTTTACACCTATGTTCCGGTAGCAACTGACATTGAACGCCCTGCCGTATTCGTATCGGAGATCATTCCTGCTGCACCGCTTTCTAAAATACAGTATCACCAGTACGATCCTCCGCTTCGAACGTGTGATATCACTGTAGCATACCGCGTTTTCCTGATCTGATCATTTCCTTTTTAAGGGAAGAGCATCCTGCTCTTTACCCGTATCGCTTTTCGCAGCGATAGTATTTTCATTTACCATTTCTATTGTATTGTCATGATTGAAAATCTGATTTCATTTTCCCTGCGCAACAGGTTTCTGGTGTTGCTGATCGCCACCGGATTGTTTGCCTGGGGAATCTATTCTGTCAAGGTAAGCAAGGTCGATGCGATACCGGACCTTTCCGAAAACCAGGTGATCGTATTCACCGAATGGATGGGAAGAAGTCCGCAGCTCATCGAAGATCAGATCACCTATCCCCTCGTCAGCAATCTGCAGGGCTTGCCCAAAGTAAAGTATGT
>DASXWH010000294.1:0-91554 GCA_036503775.1 Ohtaekwangia sp. | reverse complement strand
GATCTCCTGAACTACATAATGCAAAGAGTCTTCATATAGATACTGGATGTTCTTTAGCCGCCAGATCTTTTTGGCGACCAGTATATCGTCTGACGAACGGGCCAGGATGGCATTGTACTGCTGAACCGCCTGTTCATAATTACCGAGGCTGGTATAGGATTCAGCCAGATAATATTGATCGGTGGTCTGTAACGCACCGTATTTACTTATTGATTTTTCGTACCACGTAACGGCCGATGCGTATTCACGCATGAAGTAATAGCTCCGGGCAATGCGAAGGTTAACTTCTTCAACCGGGTGTTTACTGAAGATGCTTTCATAGCGAGCAGCGGCTTCGCGGTAATTCTTATCACTGTAAGCCTGATCTGCCTTCCGCTGGCTGCTCTGGAAAGCGGTGAACATCGTCTGGCAAATGCCAATAGAAATTGTCAGCGACAGAATGATTGTCACGATCACTTTCTTTACACGGCCATATCGTTGATACGATATCCTCATCGCGGAGAATCTACTTTCGTGTACGCATACCGGAATCTGTAATTCAGCATGAGCTCATGCGAGCCACCCGCAGTCTTTGGAATTTCTCCTGTCGGGTAATCATAAGCATATCCGAATTGAAACTGCGGTGTGACCTTTGCGCGCAGGAGGAAATCAACCGATTCATCCTTCCGGTAGGAAAGTCCGAAGGAGACTGCATCATAGAACACAGCATTCAGGTTCACATCAATGGAAATGGGAGTATCCGGAAAATATTTCACCAACAGGCCCGGCTCCAGGTTGATGTGATCGTTAAGGGTGATAATGTACTTTGAAAATAAAAACCACGTGGTGTTGTCCCAGTGTACCGTGAGACTGTCGTTGACCACAGACTTTTCAGGAAGCAATTCCGGGGCAGACAAACCCACATGCAGACGCGGACTCCGGAAATAAACTCCGGTACCCATATCAAAGGAGGTTTGGGTCAAGCCCGATGCCGATACAAGCGGATCATTACCTGAACCATCATATAATGAAGCATAATCTGATTTACGGTTGTGAATACCGGCTTGCAGTCCGAAGGAAAGCCACGATGAATTGGATACCGGAAGATGGTATGCATAGCTTCCCATGGCGGTTAAATTCTTATGTACTCCGATTTTATCATTGACGAGTGAGAACCCGAGGCCCATGCTTTTTTTCCGGAAGAGTGAATGACCCGATAGTGTTTGTGTAACCGGAGCCCCATCGATCCCTGTCCATTGCATACGATGCATGAGCGTTAAGCTGAGTGCTTCTTCCGCTCCGGCATAGGCAGGGTTGATGATCAACCCGTTGAACATGTATTGACTGAACTGAACACGCTGCTGTGAAAAAGCAGATGATGTACACACGAGAACAAAACCAAGCAACAAACCCGCCTGCAGTATGAATCGATATGAACGGGTGCTCCTTTGAATCATAGTTAACGGATTAATTCAATGGAGCCCTGCTTCTCGAATACGGATGATGTTAACTTTCCGCGGAAAGAATAAAAGTATGTTCCGGTGGGAGCCTTGCCTCCGTTTTTATTTTCGCCATTCCATGCCACATTCCGGTTATCATAACCGGATGCTTCATAGATCGTACTCCCCCAGCGATCAACAATCGTTACATGTGTTTCTGAAAACTGCTCTATGTTCAGCAACACCCATACATCATTCTGACCATCGCCATTCGGAGTAACCACTTTGGAGATAACAAATGGAAATTCTTGCTCAGGATCAGTGGGATCGGGATCTGTCGGATCAGTGGGGTCAGTAGGATCCGGTGGTTTGGGAGCACAACAGATCGGCCCGCCTTGTTTGCTTTCTCCGGCCATCACCACAAAATCACCATAAACAGCATTGACGAATATGGGAATGTTGCACTTTGTGTTCAGTGACGTATTGAGAACATCGTTGACTTTTACTTCGAGGGTATTGCCCTGAAAATTCGGACGGCCCTGGGGTACAATAACAATATCTCCATTCGGTGACACCTGTCCGGAGAAGATCACGGTTTTCTTGTCTTCCACCGTAACCAGTGAAGCAACGGCTCCACGGAATTCGAGGGTAATACTGATCATACCGGCTTCGCAGGGCGCACATTCACCTTCCAAGGGACAGTCTGCCGGAGTTTGGGCATGACAGAAGAATGCAAGCATTACCAAGACGAGGGAGGGACCTTTTTTAAGCACGGATGCTTTCCTGGGCATTAAATATGGTGTTGCAAACGTTAATAATACACTTTTTTATCCACTTGAGCAAGAGCGAGAAAGGTGGGGATTGTTACAGTAAATATCAAACTCAGCCTCACGCATTCTTAGTGATGCGTGCTGAAGTCATCAGACTGTACAGTCCAACAACCAATTCAATAAAAACAAATGCCTGTCTATTTCGCTGCTGTAAATTTTTCTATGGCCTGATCTACCGGAGCAACTGTTTTTAAATAGGTATAGATCGCAGCAAGATCTTCTTCCGTCATTTTTCCATACATCGTCCAGGGCATGATGGTATTGAATTCACCTCTGCCGACTGAAGGCACTACATACGCAGAATCTGTATAGCTCTTGAAACGGGTAATGAAATTTTCCTTCGTCCACTTGCCTATTCCTGTTTCAGGATGCGGTGAAATGTTTGATGAACGAACAACAGAGCCGTCCGGAAAAGAAAATTCACGGCCTCCTCCAAAAGAAAATTCTTTAACGATCTGTCCTTTCTCAAAGCGCGTATGGCATTCAACGCATCCGCTGGCATTAGCCATGTATGCTCCATACGCCAACTGGTCTGACGGATCCGGCTTCTGTTGCAGCTCAGCCTTCTGCGGAATGGTATTGATAATAAAATTCATCGGGAAATCAGGAGTGGATTCCGGTACTTCATTTTTGATGGGAGATAAAGAACGAATGTAGGCGATGACCGAATAAACATCTTCGCGATCCATTCTGCCGTAATACGGATACGGCATCAGCGGAAACATGGCGCGACCTTCTTTAGTAACACCTGTAGTGATCACACGAAACAATTCTCCATCGGTGTAACGCGAGATGCCAGCCGGTGTGATATTCTTTGCATAGAAAACTCCTGGCATCCCGACAGACTGATCAAAACGATCTCCTCCCTGCCCAAATGTTCCTTCAACCAGTGGCCCGGAAAATTTAGACCAGTCGCGCGTTGAATGACAATCCATACACACATTCACACTGTTGGCGAGGTATTCACCCCGGGCAATACGTTCTGCAGTATATTCTATTTTGATATCTTCTGCTTCGCCAACATCAGGCAAAGCTGTTTTAATGTAGACCAGTAAGGCACTTACTGCGACCATAATGATCATCACCATAATGCCAAGAACTTTCAGGAACTTCTTCATAGGGTCAGGATGGTTTGGTTTACGTTCGGGAGGTTATCCGCATCTAATATACTGTAAATCTTCAGCGTTGGATTATTGCATGTCGTTACTCCCTGGCTATCCTTATACCATCGGGAGTGTGAAAAAATAAAGCTTGATCCAAAAGATCAGGCTTGACACTGCAATAAGGATCAGGTTAATGATCAGCAATTGTATTTCAGTTTTGGGGTTATCTGAAAATTCAGACCGGTACTTAATTCGTAAAACCATTCCGATCAACAGACCCAGTGCAGGAAGTGTTCCGAACATAACTGAATAAAAGGTTACATATCCGATCAGGCTTAGCATCGATTCAAATACCAGTGGAACGGGCGAGAATGTGACAGCCAGAAACCACGTACTGGTTATCATGATGCATATAACCAAAACCCACCTTACTAATTGTAATAACAAACTGATTATCGCATCACGTTTTTGATTATTCAGCATCCAGGATTCTGTGTATTGATTGGCATAAAGATAAGGGAGACAGGGAAGTCAGCAAATTCGTTCGGTTAGCTGGTATAGGATTTTACGCATTGACTATATGAACGAATTACTACAGCGTGAATATTTTGGCAACACGGTACTGAGCTATTGCATTGCCGCAGGGATCATTCTGATCGGTTCATCACTCCTGCGGATTTTTCGAAAAACAATCCTGATACGTCTGAAAAAATGGACGGATTCAACTTCCTCCAATACCGACAATTTCATTGTGGGTGCCCTGGAAAAGTTTGCCCTGCCCGCCCTGCACTGGCTGATCATCTACTGGGGAATAAACTACCTCACCCTATCTGTACAGGCTGAGCATGTGATGGAGATCGCCATCACCATTGTGGTGACCTATTTCATCCTGCGCATACTTTCCTCTTCCCTGCTGTTGCTTATCACCAATCGTGTGAAGCGGCAGGAACGCGGTGAAGAAAAAATAAAACAGCTGGGTGGGCTCATGATCATCATCAACATTGTGCTCTGGACCCTGGGTGTGGTGTTCCTTATTGATAACCTGGGATACAATGTCACCACGATTGTAACCGGTTTGGGAATTGGCGGGATTGCTGTAGCGCTGGCCGCTCAAAATATACTGGGTGACCTCTTCAATTACTTTGTGATCTTTTTCGATCGTCCATTCGAGGTAGGCGACTTTATTACTGTAGATGATAAAATGGGTGAAGTGGAATACATTGGCATCAAGACCACACGTCTCCGGAGCCTGGGCGGTGAAGTACTGGTGATCGGCAACTCAAACCTCACCGCAGCACGTATTCACAACTACAAGCAGATGATGAAACGCAGGGTGGTGTTTACCATTGATGTTTCCTATGGCACACCTCCTGAGAAACTGGAGATGATACCGGGACTGATCAAAAAGATCATCCTCGAACAGCAGCAGGTTTCTTTTGATCGTGCACACCTGGCGGCCTACCGGGAATGGAGTGTACGCTACGAAGTAGTTTATTTTTTCTTATCACCCGACTACAATAAATATATGGATACGCATCAGGCTATCCATTTCAGGATCTTTCGCCTCTTTAAAGAACTGGAGATCGCTTTCGCCACGCCTTCGCAGACCTTGCATCTTTCCCCTGCGAATGGTAATGAAACCCAACAGCCGGAAGAAAAAGAAAAGAGCGTACGCTGACGCACGGTCACTGAAGCTCTTTCAGTTTTTTCTTTGCCTCTGAAGATTTCGCATCCAGCGTTACAGCTTTCTGATAACAATTCATCGCTTTTGGCTTCTCGCGGTTCATGACGTAGGCATCGCCCAGTGCCAGGAGCGTCTCTACCGAAGATGGGTACATTTTGCCAAGGGTCTCCAGCATGCTGATGGCATTACCTCTTGTCGTTTCACTTTTCATGAGGTGTGATGCCCAATCCCTGACGAATTTTTCATTGGGCCGCATCGTGTACCCGTATCGCTTCGAAAGTTTTTCATAGTGCTGCGTTATCTTTTCACCCGTAACCTCCTCACCCTTCATGGACGGAAACCGCCATCCGTTAAAAATAAAACGAAGCGCTTCCCGGTATGAATCTACCGGCACCGTCATATGCGTTTCATCCGGATAGTACTTGTATTCGTAGTTAAGTCCGGGAACCGCTTTTGCATGAAGCAATGAATCGAACTTCAACACGTTCGTATGAAAGGTAGAACCATCTGAAGTACCTTCGTTTCCGTCACTGTAAAAAAGAAATTTATTCAATGCCGATCCGGAGGATAATTTCTGATCCGCCAGCTTTAACAGGTAATTACGATCCCACCAGAATGAGGGGCTAACCGCGATGTATGCGTTGAACATATCCGGATGCGTAAGCATGCAGTTAACGGTAGTGATACCACCAAACGAATGGCCCGCAAAGATCTTAAATGGTTCCGTCTGGTAATGTGATTCCACATAGTGTACTACCTCCTGCTGAATGAACTGGAAAAATTTTTCATTACCACCACTGGTTTTCAACCACGACTCGGGGTTTTCTTTTCCGAAGTAGTCAAGCACGGTATGTGAGGGAGTAAGGTCTCTGGCTCTATCCGTATTGGTGATCCCGACAACGATCATCTCCGGTATTGCACTGACATCCCAGCGGCCGAGGTAAGCACAGTACTGACCCACGAGTTCGAAATGACTTTCACCATCCAGTAAATAAAGCACAGGATAACGCACCGTGGATGATGCATTTTTCGGAGATTGAATGTAGATCACCCGATCTTCACCGAGGATCTTTGATGTCAGCGTTACGTGATCGACATTCAGCGCATTGCCATCACCCGGTTGAGCGATGAGCGTCTGGATATTTACTAAAAGAATAAAACTGGCAAATCTGAGCAGCAGACGTATCTGGCTTGTACGGTTTATGATCATCAGGTACAGGTTATTCCAGGCAATGTAAGGCAATATGCTCATACATGCCGTGAAAAATCCGACAAGCGGTTATTCACCTGCCTTGATCGACTTCAGTATGCCGGCAGACAGAAATACATCAGCGTCAGTTCCGGAACGCCCACGAAAAATCAAGTCTGATCTCTGGATAATTTTCGCTCTTGCCATTAAATTGTTGCGTATGAATACTGCCATCGAGCTTGATGGCCACCACCGGAATAGGCCGATACACCACACCGGCTGACGTTTTATAAAAGACACCATCATCCGCCAGACCGGATTCTTTATCGCCCCCGTAGTCTTTATTGTTGATCACTTCAGGGTGTGACATCCAGTCGAGAAATACATACGGCACGAACTGACCGATTTTGGAATCAATGTTATACGCTAACCGGATGTAGTAGGTCTGCACATCATACTTTACACCTACTACTACATCATCTGTGGTGAGATCTACATCAGGCTTCGAAGCATTTTCGCCCAGGAAATTTTCGCGTTGTTGCTCATTGATACCAGCCTCATTGATCATAACGAGTACATTCTCCGGATTCCGCAGAGCATCGTGTTTGGCGATCCAGTACTCTGCCTGAATGTTCAGCTTGCCCAGTTGTTTCTCCACAAAAAATCCGGTGAGGAGAAAATTGTCGCCATCCATCCACGGCAGCACACCACCCTCCGGTGGCCCTTCACCAAACGCAACGGTAGAGGTTGTGTTCTTGCTGTTCATACTGCTTTTGAATCCGGACGTTCCCAACACCAGTGATTGCTTTTCTGATTTTAACCGGAAATCCCAACCCAGAGGAATTACACCTTTGGCCTCGCCACCTTCACCATTTTCTGTAGTCAGTGAATACTGAAAGTTGGTGTGGCGGACATTCCAATTACCATGCACCATAAATGAAGTGGTACGCGTTACAAAAAGGTGATCTGTATCAAAGATCTCAGGTGGTTCAATCCCGGTAAAGGTGGGGATCTGATCCAACCGTTCATTATACAATCCAAATCTGCGGTACATCTTTCCCACGCGTATCTGAAAAGCATTCTTGATTTTAAAATTTCCCCAGGCGTTACGTATCTCCAATACTTCATCCGCATATGCGATGTTAAACAGGATGTCGATTTTTTCAGACAGGTATGCAGAACCATACAAGTGAAACGCTTTTACCGGAACCCAGGTGAACGGATCATTCTCTTTCACCGTTTGGCCATCATCCGCAATAGAGGGGAAATTGAATTGCTTCTCCGCATTGGTATTGATGTACCCATAAATATTAAGCTTACGATCAAGTTCTGTGATCTGGATATTCAGCAGTTCTTCCAGCGACAGATCAAATAAATCATCCGTCTCAACAGCGAGCGAATCCTGAGCACGGGTGAAGAAGGGATTTACTAACAGCAGCAACAAAAAGAGTCTTCCCGGAAGATTCCAGTTGCCAAACGAAAAGGTTATGAATTGCATAAAGAGAGAGTTTAAGCTTGTGTAACCTTATTAAAACAGATCCTTTCTGTTTTCCTGCCAACTATATTAAATATAATCTTTTCCCCTGTAAGGTTTATGTGTGCTGATTAAAAAAGATATTGGTCAAACATACATTTATGTCTGGTTATCGGCAGATGCACACTACGCACCGGAATAGTAAGCATCACCGGAATATCGGATGCATTACGTAATGATACACTTCACGAACATGCAACGTTCAGACCGAACACATCACTCCGACTTGTTACTGATCCAGGAGCTGACCATTGAATCTTTAAAATAAGTACCTTAGGGCGTCCTGTCAACGAAGGACTAAACAACCTGACAAGACTCACTAGTAGTGGACAGCGGAAGTAATATACATGCATGGAACATCGGACTCATGGTCATCTCTCTTGTGGTGGCCATTATCATACCATTTGAATTGTTTCTGCTGGCCTATGCTATCCTGGGCCCCTTGCATTATCTGACAGAGATAAACTGGTTAAAGCAAAACGGCTTCTTCATTAAAAAGAAAAATCAGATCTGGGCGCTTGTTGCTCTCACCTTCTTTATATCAGTTCCTATTGTGCTGGCCGGGTTTTCAATTTTCCCGGATGCGGCAAATCCAATGAAGCCACTGTTTACTTTTTTGATCCGGTTTTATCCGACAGTCATTTTGATATGCCTCGTGGTTGCCATAGCTCTGGTCTATGAACAGAAGGTGTTTTTTATGGTCATCCTTCTTATTGTAACGGGCTTGATCATCTATCTTTTCCGGAATACAAAAATGTATTACCTCCTGGCAGGTCTGCTGCTTCCATCCCTGTTCCACGTATACCTTTTCACGCTCATCTTCATGGCTTATGGTGTGATCAAAACAAAAAACAAAACAGGCTTTTTCGAAGTATTGACCCTGGCACTCATGCCTCTGATCATAACCTTTCTGCCGATCAATCATGAAAACTATACACTCGGGAACAAAACCCTGGCAACCTTTCGGGAAAGCAATTTCGGCCATCTTAATTTCAGTGTCGGAAATATGCTTGGACCAGCCGCCAACCAGGATGCTGAAGCTTTTATATTTTCAGCAGCCGGAATTAAAATTCAGATCTTCATTGCTTTTGCCTACCTGTATCATTACCTCAACTGGTTTTCAAAGGTCTCACTGATTGGATGGCTACGAAATACGTCAGGTAAAAAAATCAGCCTCATGCTTTTGATCTGGATCATTTCCCTTAGTGTTTATTTCTACGATTACAGACTGGGGTTAGGTGTGCTCTTTTTCTTAAGTCTTCTTCATGTAACACTGGAATTCCCCCTCAATATTTTATCCGCACAAGGAGTATTTGGTTTTCTCACAAGTCGCTTTCGTTCTAATCCGTAGCTCATGGATCAGTATGCTTTAAAGAAGGGAATTCGTTTCGAAGCTCTGGATTCACTACGGGGCCTTGCTGCCATAATTGTCTTCCTGTTTCACTGCGCGCTCGGGCATTCATCTGAAATCAGGAACGTGTTTCGTTTTGGCGTTACGGGTGTTGACCTCTTTTTTATGATCAGCGGATTTGTCATCCTCCTCACCCTTCAACGCACAAAAGACTGGCGATCATTTGTTGTTGGACGATTTGCCAAACTGTATCCGGTATACTGGGTGATTGTGTCGTTTACCGCTCTACTGATTCTGATCAACCAGTTCAATGAACCCTTGCCCACATTATTAACCGATTACCTGGGCAATCTGACCATGATCCAGCGCTACTTCGGAATACAAAATCTGGATGAACAATACTGGACACTGGAAGTAGAGCTGCTTTTTTACATGCTCATGCTGGTTATTTTGTTGAGCCGAAAACTAAAGTCGATTGAAATTATAGGATCGATCTTTTTGGCATTTGCTGTTATCTACGATCTCTACCTCCAGATTGAGCTTCATCCGGTGATGCGTCATTTCCTGTTGATCAATCATTTTCCATTATTCTTTGCCGGAATAATGTTCTATAAAATCAGAATGGAAGGCGGAAATATCTGGCGCTACATCTTACTCGGTTGTTGCTTCGTTACGGCCTGTATGTTATTCAACAACGGAGGAAGAAGTATGTACTACCTCTTTTTTAGAGATTATATTGCTGTTCTCGTTACCTATTTCATCGTGTTTGCGCTGGCTGTATATGACCGGATAAAATTTATTACCCTTAAGCCCTTTCTGTTTATGGGCCGTATCTCGTACAGCTTTTATCTGATCCACCAATACATTAGTGTACAGATTATCATTCCCCGCCTCCAGCAGTATATGAATTTTTACCTGGCGGTTTTCATTGCTCTTGTTGTATGCGTGGGGCTTGCAACGCTCACCTCACTATACATCGAAGAACCCAGCGTGCGCTTCGGTAAACGATGGCTTAGCAAAAGAACTGCTACAGCAAAAGGATCAATATAATAATGATCAGCAAGGCACCAATGGAAATATAAACACCACCACTCATGGTCTTCATTTCTTTTTCAATCGCTTTAACCTCATGGCGCAGGGCGCGCTTTTCAGCACGGGTTAATGAAGATTTATCCATCGCTTTTATTTCTTCCAGCCGGGTGGTAAGCGCTTTTGCCCTTTCAGCGTCTTTCGCTTCAACCGGATGTGATTTAACTCCTGAGTTTATTCTGGCATCAGCCTGAAAAGGAGTCAGGATAAATAACAGTGTAACTATCGCTATTATGTTGATCAACTTTTTCATGAGTATGAGGATTTTAGTCAATATTTATTTCTATTACACCACGGCAACTTCAGGTGAATCCGCTGCCTTGCGTAGTTCTTCGATATTAAGTTTTTTCATGCGCAGCATAGCCTCCATCACACGTTCAGCTTTTTCTTCATCTGCATTGGTCAGTAATTCGGGTAGTTCCCGTGGCGTGATCTGCCATGACAATCCGAATTTATCTTTCAGCCAGCCGCACTGCTGAGCCTGCGGGTTGCCACCTTCGGAGAGTTTATTCCAGTAATAATCAATTTCATCCTGGGAGTCGCAGTTCACCATAAATGAAACGGATTCATTAAAGGTGAATATGGGACCTCCGTTAAGCGCTATAAAGTTTTGTCCTTCCAGGTGAAACTCCACAGTCATGACAGAACCCGGTTCACGTTTATGAACATCACGGCCCGCTTTGGTGTAGTGATTTATGGCATCAATACCAGAATCCATAAAAACAGCCGTATAGAATCTGGCTGCCTCTTCAGCCTGATTATCAAACCAAAGGTGCGGTGTTATCTTTTCTATTTTAAGCATAGTGCGATTTGTCATAGTCATCATCATTAAAAAAACTGGCTATAAAAGCATCACGTTTGGGCTTAACGAAAAGGGACCTGATCTTTTGCTTTGCCTCCTTCCACAATATGGATATGCGGTTTTCTGTAAAGGGATTGATCGTCTCGCAATCCCGGAGTCTGATCACTTTCCCGGAATCCTTTTTGTGGATTTCCTGACCCGATTTGGTGAAGGTGGCAGGCTTTGGTATTTCCCAATCCACACCTGCTGACGTAATGAATTCATCCACTTCATGCACCTCAGCATCAACCGGGCTGTCAGATTCATCTTCCCATATGATTTTTACATGCTTTGCCATACTGACTTATGCAAAACCAATAGAAAAATGTGATGCCTAACGTTACTTATATGCGAATCATCACAAAAAAAGAGCTTCCCCTTTCGAAGAAGCTCTTAACCACCCAACCTTAAACCCTATACTATTTGTGCCTGTTCTTTTCCTTATGGTGCTTCCTTTTTTCAGCCTGTAAGGAAGTCCATTTCTGAAACTGTTCTTCCGTCAGAATGCTTTTCACTACGGCTTTGTGCTCTTCCTTCAGCTTCCGGAATTCAGCTTTATCACGTTGACCATCCTTTTTGGCAGCGTGACGTTTTGATTTAAAATCATCACCGGCAGCTTTCATTTTCGCTGCCTGTTCATCCGACAGTGACAAGGCAGCTTTCATTTCAGCCTGATGTTTTTCAATCGACTTCTGACGTTCTTCCTTTTGTTTTTTTGCCTGCTCCGTTTTATAGTTCTTCCAGGTCGTCTTTTGTTCAGGCGTAAGAACAGCGTCTATCTCCTGCTGGCGTTCGCGGTGCAGGGATTTAACAGCTACGTGTTTTGCCTCCCGGGATTGAAGTGTATCCATCCGAAGGGAAGTTCGCTTCTCGTCATACTTTTTGTTTATGCTTTTGATTGTTGCATATTGATTATCGTCAAGCGACAATACGGTTTTCATTTTTTCACTGGGATCATGGCGCCTGCCATCACCTTTGTGATGTTGTGCGAAAATGACTGTACTCATCATCATCGCAACTACCAGCAAGAAATTCTTTCTCATAATCATTTTCATTTATACCCATTAGAGTCAAGAAAAGGACCAAAGTTTAATGAAGCCGCGCGCTTTTAGATATGCCCCTGGCTTTATCCTGCAACAGGGTCTTTTTTATCGACATTTCGAAAATAGCTAGTATGCCAGAATTAGGCGCTTTCCGTGCAATTCAATATTTTGTTTGATGCTGAAGCATTTTCCATTTTCGAAAACGTTTGATCTGCGTATGGGTACTACCCCGCTCTCCGAAAATGAACCGCTTATCGACTGTGATGAAAATTATTTTAATGAAATAACACTCAAAAGGAGCCTGCTGGAAAAAGACTATTCCTACTACTACAAATCCTCAGAAGGTGACGGAGAGGCACAGTGGGAAGTGCTTGAAAAAGTACTCAGTAATCTCGTCAAACACGCTCCGCAGAAATTCAGTCTGGAGCGAAAAGGATCTGCCGCACGATGGACCAATACACTGCTGAACGAATCACATGAATTCACCTTCGGAGATGCCCGGAGTTTACCACGTGAACCTCTCGACTGGGTGGGCCGGCAGGTGCAGGAAGATCTGATCATTCTGAATGAGCAGGGTGAACTGATCAGTGGTCAGCTCTGCTTTCCTGCGGGCTGGAGTCTTGATGAAAAGTTTGGCAAAAACATGATGGCCATTCACGCACCACTCCCGGGTCGTCTTAACCCGATGATCCAGGCCGCCAGCAAACTGATGGAAAGAATACCTAACGGTCATCCCTTGCAGCGCAGCAACTGGGGTATACGCGTATGTGATGAACTTGACCTTTCCCCCAAACATTCCCAACGCTATCGCGAACTGTTATCACAGAGTGAAAGCTGGGATGAAAAAACCATTGGTGAGAAACTGTTTATCCGCATAGAATATCAGACGCTATCCCGGCTCTCTCAATCCAACGGCATCCTGTTTACCATTCACACCTACCTCGGGAAAGTTTCAGACGAGATTCCGAACCGTGAACGGATAAAACGTTTTCTGAACTATCTGGTGAGTGTGCCGCCTGATGTACTGGAGTATAAGCTCATTCATCCTTACAGTGAAAAACTGATCCGGTATTTACAAATGCATCAAACCATACTGTGATGGTTTCCGGAATGACCCATCAAACCCTTGAGACAAAACTGCAGGATCTAAAGCCTTTCATAGGTCATGACTATCACCGGTACCGAAATCATGTATACCGTGTATTTCTGAATTGCCTTCTGTTGGATACGGAAGAAAGCAATATTGAGAAATATGCAATAACGGCTGTGTATCATGACATCGGAATCTGGACGGATCACACCTTTGATTATCTCGACCCTTCCATTGCGCAAGCCAGGAAATACCTCAATGAAATCGAAAGACCAGAATGGGTTGAAGAAATATCCCTGATGATCTACTGGCATCACAAGGTAAGCCGATACAAGGGGAAACATGAAAAGGTTATTGAAACTTTCCGGAGAGCAGACTGGATCGATGTGTCACTCGGCCTGATGACATTCCGTGCTGATCTGAAAAGTATTCAGAAAAACAAAAGAGAATTCCCAAACCTGGGGTTTCACGGATTTCTGATCAAGGCTACGATGAAGAATTTACTGAAACACCCGCTGAATCCACTGCCCATGTTTAAGTCCTGATACTACCTCTATCAATGAAGTTCTTTTAAGATCTTCATCAATACTTTTTCATCCGTGGTAAGCGAAGAGGTGGTTGTTTCTTTTTCCACAGCATCCAGGTCTTTCAGGTATTTATCGAGGTTATTTTCCTCATACAGTTGAATGAGCCCGGGATGAACATAATAGCTTTTGCAAACGGTACGGGTATTGCCAAGCTTTGAACTTACCTGATCCAGGGCTAGCAGAATATTTTGCTTGCGATCTGTCTGACTCAGTGCCTGATCCATTGATTTGAACGCACGCAAAATATTCAGCGATCCGGCCCAGCAGCGGAAGTCTTTGGCGCTGATCTCGATGCCCGATGCCTCTTTTATATATTCATTCACACGACCCGAGTCGATGCTCTTGCGTGAGCCATCGGTATCATAATATTGAAACAATTCCTTTCCCGGTATATCACGACACTCTTTAACGATTTTGGCGAGTCGTTTATTTTTTAAGGTGATGTCGTGATAAACACCTTTCTTTCCCTTGAATGAAAAGTTCATCGCATCACTTTTTATAGCCACGTGTTTATCCTTGAACGTAGTGAGGCCATAGGAACCATTCATTTTTTCATAGCCCTGATTACCGATGCGAATGTACGTGCGCTCCATCAGCAGAATAACGGCTGCCAATACTTTACGCTCGCAGAGATCTGAAATGGAAATGTCTTTCTGAAGTTGTTTACGTAGTGAAGGAAGGGCTTTTCCGAATTCATATAACCGGTGGAATTTGGTTTCGCTGCGCACTTTATTCCAACGTGCATGATACCGGTACTGTTTTCTTCCGCGCACATCGGTACCCGTTGCCTGGATGTGGCCGGAAGCTTTTACACATATCCATACATTTGTCCAGGCCGGAGGAATAGCCAGCTTGCGTATCCGCTCCAGTGTAGCACTGTCTGTTACACGCTTGTTTCCATGCCAGTAGGTAAATAATTTTCCGGAACCCTTGCGTGTAATTCCGGCAACATCATCTTTTACATAGACCAGGTCAACTACGGCAGCAGCCTGCTCATAGTCCTTGTTCAGCGTAAGGAACTCCTGGTGCGAAAGATCAATTTCAACAGCTTTTGTTTTCATAGATGGCTGAAGAAGACTCAGTGAAGATACAGAATCTATAGCAATGGTCGTCAGTTAAAATCTCAAGCCTGAAAAAACCGGGTCTTTTCAGGGCACAAGATTTTATAATTTCCAGCTCAATGAAATGGTATTTTCTGCTTCCGATTTTCCTGGTATTGAACTTTGCCGCCCTGGGCATAGGTTCAATTTTTACAGATGCTGGGGTTTCTTCAGGCTGGTATCAAAGTCTGAATAAAGCACCCTGGACACCTCCGGGCTGGGTGTTTGGTGCCGCGTGGACTACCATCATGATCTGCTTTGCAGTCTACATGATGTATGCCTGGAATGCCGTGCGAAACCGAAATCATCTCATTACCCTGTACATATTGCAATGGGTATTGAATGTTTCATGGAACCCGATCTTTTTCAGATTTCATGACCCGGTGCCAGCTTTGTTTATCATCGTAGCGCTTACTGTATTATTAACCTGGTTGATGTTGGCGCACTGGTCTTCACTGAAACTAAAATCCCTCCTGATTGCCCCATACATAATCTGGCTATTGATCGCCACGTCATTGAATGCTTACATCGTTTTCAACAACGAGACAACTGATCAATCAGGGGCGGGCACCATGACATACTGCTAAAAATTCATATGGTCGTTTGCAGTCAAACGTCTATATTTATTTACTCCCTACGCTGACCGCTTATGATCCAGAGACCAAACTTTCAATTGCCGGTAATTATTCTTATGGCCGGGGTCACTCTTTGTACATGTAAACCGAATACCGATCAGTCTGTCGCTGCCGGTGATTCTACCGTACTTGATACAGTTGTTCAATCCCTTCCGGTTGCCAACCAGCCTACACCACCACATCAGGCCTTGAACATTGCCGTTGACCTGTCAGAAGATCCTGCTGCCATTACCGTATTCAAAAGTATCTACTTCGAAGACTCTGTTGTTCAACTGACGGAAGGCATAGCCGATGCTGACATTAAAATTTCATCGTGGGAATACATTCAGGAAGATGACTTCCTTTCTTCTGACGGAAAATGTGAGCGATTCAAAATACTTCAGCTCACGCGGGTAGATGGTAGCGGAACATACCTGGATTGGTACACGGTAATGCCAGACCAGACTACCTCTCTGGTTCCGCTTTCTGTGGACATCACCGAGCGACAGTCCGAGCACAGCGTGAAATTCGAAATAAATTCAGAATTAGCTGACGATTGTTACCTGGTAACCGTAACCGAAAGTGAATCCGGAGGCGACATTGACCTGCGGGAATCCGAGACGATAACTTTTTATACGGTAGATAAACAAGGATTCAATGAGATCCTTGCCATTCAATCGACTGATAAGCTCGTGCGTGATTATTATGCAGAAGGAGCAGAACCCGCTACGGAAACCAACACCACGCAGGATTATGTAGTGCTGGACACCAGAACCAATGGATTGTATGACATACAGATCAACACCAGCGACCTCGATGAAACGGGAGACACGATGAACGCTGACGGCCAGTTCTGCAAATGGAATGGTAACAGTTACGATTGCAGTGCCATGATGGTGGATTAACGCATGAAAAAATTCCTGACATTGATCCTGATTGTTGTACTCGCCTGCTTACTCGGTGGCATCTATGGAATTCTTCATGACCAGATCACGTATTCAATCTCTCCTGAGTACTATACGAAATTCAAATTCTATCAATTCGGATTACAGGATGGTGGAAATGAAGCGATCTTTCCGGCTCCGCGAATTGAAGTTTCCATCGTGGGATTTATGGCTGTATGGTGGATGGGCATTCCCATCGGATTGGTACTAGGGTTAGTAGGGATGAATCATCCCGACTGGAAAACTATGCTCATCATAACCTTAAAATCATTTTTGATAACCTTGCTGATTGCATTTGTTACCGGGCTCCTCGGATTAGCCTACGGCATGCTGGTCCTTTCCGAAAAACCACAACACGAATTCACCGGGTGGTTCATTCCTGAAAATCTCGTTGACTTTAAAAACTTTATCGCTGTGGGAAGCATGCACAACATGAGCTATCTCGGGGGCATCATCGGGCTGGGCGGTGGAATTATTTACAGTGTCAGGCAGATGCAACTGAAACCTGAGGGATTGCTGGGAAAATTATTATATCACTCCCTTCTCTTCAACGGCCGGAAAAAACCGTGAAATGAATCTTACAAATTTCCACTGTCAGAAAACGAATAACCCATGATCAAAAAGATTCACTACATCACCGGCATTCTGCTGGGTCTTTTTATCGGACTGCATATTGTAAACCATTTGATGATCGTCAAAGGAGAAAATGCCCATATACATTTTATGAAGTCCATTCGCTCCTTCTACCGGAATCCATTTGTAGAGACCATTCTCCTGTTGGCCGTATTGACACAAGTGTCATCCGGTATTACCTTGGCTCGTAAGCGCTGGAACAACGCCATCACTACGTTTGAAAAGCTGCAGCTTTGGTCCGGGTTATTCTTTGTTTACTTTCTGGTTTCTCATACCAGTGCGGTATTGATCGGACGCCATGTACTTCACCTGGACACCAATTTATACTATGGAGCTTCTCCACTCAATAATAATCCGCTGAAGTTTTATTTCATCTTTCATTATGGAATAGCGTTGCTTGCTTTCTTCGTTCATGTAGGTTGTGCCCATCACGCCAAAATGAAAAGATTTATTCATGAGAGAACTGCGATAAGACAAAGCTGGATCATTATGATATTGGGTGTGATCATAACGGGTATCATACTCTTCAGGATGATGCAGATCACCATCCCGGAAGAATACCATTACCTTCCGTTCGGCAATTACCATTAAGTTCAAGGTTTAAGGTTTAAGGTTTAAAGTCTAAAGTTTAAGGTTAGTGTGTGCATTAACTTTAAACTTTGGACTTTAAACCTTGAACTTTTTAAGCGCGGACACGCATCTCTACGATCAGGCCATCCTCAATACGGAAGACGTGCTGTACATCCCGGATAGAAACAATATTTCCCGACAGATCACGGATGATCTGGTTGGTATTAACGACTACATTTCCGGAATCTTCAACAGTCAGGTCAACAAATTTTACATGCCAGTCGATATAGCTCCATTGGCGATGCCAGTATGAATTGATCTCCTGATGTCCTTTCAGTAAACCACCTTCCATGGCATTCGCCCACTCTGCTTTCGGATGAATGACTTCCAGTGCAGCATTGGCATTGCGTAAATTAAAAGAGTTATATACGTGCTGAACCAGTTCGCGATAATCCAGTTTTTCGGCAACCATAGTCATAGTTTGTGAACGTTAATATTTCATGAAGTTCCGAAGACGGTTTTGTCCGGCCAAGAAAATTGCCATGAATTTGCATGAACCGTGTATCAATTTCCATTAGGAACGTCAAATGCAGGTAATTTGGAATCCGTGCTACTTTACGCTCCCGGGAACACTGAAAATAGCATTATCAGACCGGTTACCTGATGCGGTGCTCAGCCTCAATCGTGATTTGTGTGTTCTTAAATCCAGGTGTAAGACTCCGCTGATCGGTGACTGAGGAGATCAGCACATTGGTTTCCGGATAATATCCCAGCACATTGCCTTTCTTAATATCAAACGCCTTCACCTTCACCCCGTTCATTACTCCCGTTTCGCTTCGCAATGTGACGTTATCATTTTCCTCCAGACCTGCTTCACGTATATCTTCCGGATTCATCAGTATAACCCATCGTTGCGTCTGGCCACGCCATTTATCTTCTTCATCATATACAATAGAGTTGAACTGGCCTTCACTCCGTACCGACATCAACCGGAATGAACGGCCACCCGATTGCTTACATTCAGGAATTGGTATCACTTTAAGCGATGCTTTGCCATCCGGGGTATTAAATGATGCATCATGAAACGTGCGACCCGAAATCTGAAATTCCTCTTTTGTATCCTGTATGGATCTCAGCTTCTCAAATCCCGGAATGGTATCGGCAATCGCTTCACGGATATGCTGATGGTTTCTGAAGTTTGCGAAAGAGATTTGTTTTTCTTCCAGCACACCGATGGCGATAGCGATGATCACATCGGCTTCAGATCGCACATTATCTAACCGTACGATGCCACCATCGCTTAACCGCACGAAATTAAACATCGACTCCTGCGTGGTAGGTTGTCTTTCCTCATCACGGGCAGCTACGGGAAGAATGATTACTTCATCGCTGCAACCAAAGAGATGGCCCTGGTTCACTGTAGTATTCAGAAATATCTTTAATGGAATAGTATTCAGTGCCTGTTCAGCAAACTGCTGATCGGGATTTGACGCGTACAAATTCCCGCCCAGGATAAAAGCCAGATCTACCTTACCTTCGGATGCCGCACGCATACACGACATCGTGTCCCATCCGGGAGTCTGTGGCAATGAAACTCCTAATTTATTTTGAATAGCATCAAAAACACTTTGCTTCAGCTGCGGAGAAACACCCATGGATCCTATCCCCTGAACATTACTATGTCCGCGAAGTGGAAGCAAGCCTGCATGTGGCTTACCAACCATACCCCGAAGCAACGCCAGGTTAACAATGCTCTCTACATTTTCTACGCCATGGGTATGGTGTGTGATACCCATCGCCCAGGTGAACACCACATTTTTTGCTTCCGCATACCATGCAGCAATTTCAGTTATTTCTTTTCGCTTAACCCCTGAACTTTGTTCGATGTCATCCCATGAGGTAGCATCGATGTCCTTTCTGAAATCGTCAAATCCTTTGGTGTGTTTTTGCAGGAAAGAAATATCTTCAGCATTCTTTTCCAACACAGCTTTCATGATGCCTTTAAGCAGTGCAATGTCACCACCGATATGTGGCTGAACGTAGGCCGATGTCAGGTCAGAACCTCCACTGAGCATTGAGCTTACACTGCTGGGAATAGCAAATCGTACAAGGCCTGGTTCTTTAGAAGGATTGATCGCTACTACCTTTCCGCCCCGCTTACGGCAGTGCATCAGTTCGGTGAGAAAGCGCGGATGATTAGATGCCGGGTTAGCACCAATCACAAAGATCATATCACATGATTTCAGATCTTCCAGCTGAATCGTTGCTGTTCCTGAACCCAGCATTGCACCCATACCCACGCCTGACGCCTGGTGACAGTAATAAGAACAGTTGTTGACATTGTTGGTACCATACAACCGCGCAAACAGGTGAAGTATGAAAGCGGCCTCATTAGACGACCTGCCAGACGCATAAAAGAAAGTACGGTTGGCTTCTGTTTGCCTGAACGTTTTGATGATCCGGTTCAATGCGTCTTCCCAGGAAATTACCCGGTAATGTGTTCCGTCCTTCTCTTTATATAGAGGATGATTTAATCTTCCGAGACGTTCCAGTTCCCGGGGAGATTTTTTCCTGAGCTGTTCAAGGGAATGTGTTGCAAAAAAATCCGGAGAGATGCCTTCCTGTATGTCGGTAAGTTGTGCCTGTATGCTCTTCTTGCAGATCTCCAGGCCTTCACCAAATTCGTTCACCATTCCACCGCGCTGGCCGCCCATACCGTAAGCGCAAACCTTGCAGGTATTTTTGGAGCGGATGGCCTGTACAAAATTATTAACTCCAACTTCACCGGCTACCTTGAGCGAGTAATTAACCGAATGCCAACCTCCGGGAGTTTTAGCCATACCTGTTTTTGTTGTGGGCGAGGCAATTTATGAAAAACCAATCAGGTTGTATGCTACCCCAGTTGCCCTGAAACAATACGGTACATAAACTCAAAACCAAATCCTGTAGAGAGCATTCTTTCCTTGCGGTTCTGCAGAAGCTTTTGTGTCCAGTCAACAAACCCGCCATCTCCGATCTCGAAGGTTTTACCTTTCACACCAATGACCACCTTGTATTGAATGCCGGCATAATACCCGATCTCCTTCTCGGGTTGGTCAACAATTTCAATTTCCAGTTCCGGATGATGCTGCAGTACATGGCGTTTCACTTGTCGTGCGAGTTCATGTGCATCATCATATCCTTTACGGCAAAGGAATTTGAACGAGAGATCTTCCACCTGGTGATACCCTTTATAGAGTGCTTTCATCACGGTGATGTGCTCAAGTAAGGCTTGCTTTTCAAAACCAAAACTTCCGGAGTCTGCTCCGGATGTTACCAGGCATCCGATCTTAAAATGAGGTGTGAAGCCCTTGCCCTCAATTTGCTGGGTACGGACATGACGCTGAATGACACCAAACCGGAGCGTGTCATGCATAGACTTCGGAAGCCACACTTTTCTTTTTTTCAGGTCACTGATGTGCAGCGCCAAGGCGTTAGTGGCATCAGCCAGCACTTCGGTTCCCCGTAATGCTGAAAGAACTTTTTTCTGATCAGCGAGTGCTACTACAGAACAGGAACCAAGTGCCGCTACCGGTGAAAGTTCCAGGATCTGAAAAGCATGCCGTTGAAAGAGTTCAAGTATATCCAGTTCCCAGCGCCTGAGATCAATCACGGGCAGGTCGGCCGGTTTTACGAAGCGGTTCTTCTGATACAGGTTAAGCAATTGAGGAGGTGTAAGCGAATTTGCCTGCTGTGAAAAAACTTCCAGCAACAACGAATTGAGTTCCGTGCCGGATAGTTTGCCTAACGTTTCCACCAGGTCGGGATGACCGATACGGTTCAATATCTTATGTACAATCTCAGCGGGCATAAATATTAATCCATTGTTTATCACCAGTAAATTACATACAAATGACGGTGCAGTGAAAACCGTTTAACGCATGTTCCACACGCGGGGATGTGCCTGTTCGGGTAACCTTTTTGGTCACGCCTTCAGACTGAAAAGAAGCCTGAGATTGGTTGCATGTAAGGTTATGGGTGGAATTGCACCGTAGCAGGAGGGTTCCAGTGGGCTCTGATGTCCATTTTATAGGGTATTTACCCTACCTTTGCGCATATAAACTGAGTCCGGAAATTCGTTAACTATTGTCATGGGTAAGAAAGTTCCTAACATATTGATCATTGATGACGACCCGATGTCATCGTTCATGTTAAAGCGTCTTGCTGAGTTAGGTGAGCTTGCCGACATCATAACTATTTTTAACAGTGGACGAAGCGCCCTGGAGTACATCAAAGAACGTAAAGGTGATGCCAACCTTCTACCGGACGTGATCTTTCTGGATATCTATATGCCCGTAGTTAACGGCTGGGATTTTCTGGCGACCTTCAAGGAATTCAAGAACGAATTGAGCAAGTCGATCTCCATTATTATCGTGAGCTCCTCTGAGCATCCCCGCGACATCGATCAGGCAAAAACATTTCAGGAGGTTAAAGCCTATGCCGTCAAGCCGGTTTCACTGGAACGATTGAAAGAACTTATTGAACAGTGATAAACTACCTTTGCCGCTGATATAAAAAACAGGTAATGGTGGACTTACCCGATCTTTTTTTCGATATTTGGTGAACGTTCGTTTCATGATTCATACTCTTGCATCCATCGAACTTACCATTTTAAATATCTGGGGCTTCTTTTTACTCTTCTCACTTTTCGGTATTTGTGCATTTATCGGATTTCGGATAATCCAGAATATAATCCGTTGGTTTAGCCGTTCTGTTCCCGGCCGGCAACCTGCTGGCAATAAAACAAAGACCTGATCGTCCTCGGGGCCGACTTGAATCTTTATAAAATCCTTATACCGAATACCGGTTCTTTAATACGCTATTTATAATTCTGCCGCTACTTTTGCCTTGTCATGCAGAAGGAGTCATGAAAAATTACCTGCTTCATAATCCATCTAAAAAAAATCAATACCTCATCAGCATTGCAACGGTGAGTGTTGTGGCCGCCATAGGTCTGGGCTTACATGGATTCCTGGAGTACCGTATTGTGGCTTTCATGTTATTGGTGACGGTATCCTTGCTGGCCATGTTCCTGGATATTCTTCCGGTATTGACGGCCGCCATTCTCAGCGCCCTGCTTTGGGATGTGCTTTTCATTCCACCCCGTTTTACTTTTACCATAAGTAATACAGAAGACCGGCTTCTGTTGCTGATGTACTTTATCATAGCCCTGATCAACGCCACCCTCACGTACAAGATCCGGCAAATGCAAAAAGAGATCCGTGCGAAAGAAGAGAAAGCCAATGCCGTTAAATTCTACAATACCCTGTTTAATTCTCTTTCACATGAACTCCGAACACCCATTACTACCATTATCGGAGCTACCGATAATTTACAAACCGGCAGTGAACGATTAACCGATCAGGACAAGTCTGCCTTGCTGGATGAAATATCCATTGCTTCTCTCCGGTTGAATGATCAGGTTGAAAATCTCCTGAATATGTCAAGGCTTGAATCCGGTTACCTGAAAGTAAAAAAAGACTGGTGTGATATTAATGATCTGGTGTATCGTACACTCCAGCATCTCGAACCGCTGCTGGAAAAGAACCGGACAGCGGTTTACATTCCGGAACGGTTCCCTCTATTCAAACTTGATTTCGGACTGATGGAACAGGTGCTTTATAACCTGATCAGCAATGCTGCCATTCACACACCACCGGATTCAACGGTGACGATCGTGGCTGATTGCCCGGAAGAAAAACTGGTGATCACGATAGCCGACAACGGCCAGGGTTTTCCCGAAAATGAAATAGCCTTGGTATTTGACAAGTTCTATAGGCTGCAGGGAACAAAAACCGGTGGAACAGGCCTTGGTCTTTCTATCGCACGAGGTTTTGTTGAGGCGCATAATGGTACCATCCGGCTTGAGAATATGCCGGTATGTGGCGCCATGTTCACGATAGAAATTCCTACAGAAACATCTTACCTAACGGGATTGAAAAATGAGTAGTGCATCTGTATTGGTTATTGATGATGAGGTGCAGATCCGGAAGCTGCTGACGATCACGTTACAGTCGAACGAATACCGGGTACAGGAAGCTTCCACGGCAAAAGAAGGACTGATGCTGGTAGCGAGTCACCCACCCGACCTGATCCTCCTGGATCTGGGATTGCCCGATGAAAACGGTCACGAGGTGTTGCGTCATTTACGGGAGTGGTATAGTAATCCGATCATCATCCTCTCTGTACAGCGTGACGAAAGTGATATTGTCAAAGCGCTCGACAATGGTGCCAGTGATTATCTGGTAAAGCCATTCCGTACAGGTGAATTGCTGGCCCGCATCCGTTCTGCTCTGCGAAAGAATAATAGCGATGAAAATAATCCGGTTGCTGAACTGGGAGACATCACCATTGATTTTGCCGCACGAAGCGTGAAGAAGAATGGTTCAGCAATAAAGCTGACCGCTACAGAATATACGCTACTGGCTTTGTTCGCCAAGAACGAAGGAAAAGTATTGACCCATCAATACCTGCTCAACCAGGTGTGGGGCCCATCCTACCGGAATGAATCCCAATACCTGCGCGTGTTTATTGCTCAGCTCAGAAAGAAAATTGAAACAGATGCTAACCGCCCTGCCCACATCATAACTGAATCAGGTGTAGGCTACCGGTTCAACGGAAAATAATTCAACAACAAAATCGGAACAGAAAATGAAATCGGATAATCATTCGAACAGGATCACTATTGCCTCTTTGTTAATAGCCCTCGGTATCATTTACGGTGATATCGGAACAAGTCCACTGTATGTTCTGAAGGCTGTTATCGGTGATCGCCTTATTGAGGAAACGCTGGTCCTCGGTGGAATCTCCTGTGTCTTCTGGACGTTGGTTCTCCAGACTACGGTGAAATACATTTTCATAACCCTTATGGCCGACAACCAGGGAGAAGGTGGCGTGTTCTCTTTATATGCCCTGGTAAGACGATATGGAAAAGGTCTGGTGATCCCTACTATCCTCGGAGCAACCACACTACTGGCAGATGGCATTATTACACCACCCATTTCAGTGGCTTCTGCTGTTGAAGGGCTTGATATGATCATACCCGATATTCCTACTGTACCGATTGTGATCGTCATTCTTTCGCTCCTTTTTTTCTTTCAGCGTTTTGGAACACAGAAGATCGGCTCATCATTCGGGCCTATCATGGTCATCTGGTTCAGTATGCTGTTTGTTGTGGGGGTAAGTCAGGTGATCCATTACCCCGATGTAATCAAGGCCATCAATCCGGAATATGCCTACCAGTTGCTCATGAAATACCCGCATGGTTTCTGGTTACTCGGGGCCGTCTTTCTGGCAACTACCGGAGCTGAAGCGTTGTATTCCGACCTCGGTCATTGCGGAAGAAAGAATATCCGCATCACATGGGCCTTTGTGAAAATTTGCCTGGTGGTGAATTACATGGGGCAAGGTGCATGGTTACTGCATCAGGACAATCCTTTGCTGGATGGACGAAATCCATTTTTTGAAATGATGCCGCAGTGGTTTCTTATTCCCGGGATCATCATTGCCACAGCGGCTACCATCATCGCATCGCAGGCATTGATCAGCGGTTCTTACACACTGATTAGTGAGGCCATGAGTTTGAATTTCTGGCCACGGGTTACGGTGCGTCAACCTACGAATCTGAAAGGACAGATCTATATTCCCAGTGTGAATACCATTCTTTGGGTGGGTTGTGTACTGATGATCCTCTACTTTAAGAATTCAACACACATGGAAGCTGCCTACGGTTTTTCAATTACCGTAGCGATGCTGATGACCACCATACTACTGGCTTACTTTATGATCTACCGGAAGAAATGGAATACAGCTTTGGTAATCCTGTTTATCCTGGTATTCGGAACCATTGAACTTTCCTTTTTTATTACCAATGTGGCCAAGATAAAAGAACGCTGGATGTTCCTGTTTTTTGAGCTCTTCATCTTTATGGTGATGTATATCTGGTACTATGCCCGGAAGATCAACAACCGCCTGGTGAAGTTTGTTGAACTTGGGAAGTACACATCCTTAATTCAGGAGCTGAGCCAGGATGATCACATTCCTAAATTCGCCACCCATCTTATCTATCTGACCAAAGCCAATCACCGGGAACAGGTTGAGGAAAAAATCATCAAATCCATTTTTTCCAAGAAACCCAAACGCGCGGATGTGTATTGGTTTCTGCATATCCATCGCACCGATGAGCCGTATACACTGACGTATGAAGTTTCTGAATTGATCGATGATAAAGTGATCAAGGTGACGATCAATGCCGGGTTCAGAGTGCAACCGCGATCGGAATTGTTCTTCAAACACATCGTACGTGAACTGGTTGCAAACAAGGAACTCAATCTTCACATCCGGCCAGACGGATCAACAAAATACAATCCCGAGCCTGATTTCAAATTTGTAGTGATTGAAAAATTCCTCTCCGTGGAAAATGAATTCACCCTCCGTGACGGACTATTGCTGAATGTATATTTCTTCCTGAAGTATTTAGGACAAAGCGATGAGAAAGCATTTGGGTTGGACAAGAGTGATGTGGCCGTGGAATATATTCCATTGATCTATCACCAGGCAGAGCCGCCTCAATTAAAAAGGAGCATGTAAGTGAGATCCATGTGACTCGCAGAAGACACAGCACAGAAAGAAAACTCTGAGAGACAAAAGACTTAATGAGGGAGGCGATCGCGGATCAATCCATACACCCACGTACCGGCAATAGCACTTAATAAGACTACTGCGATAACGTAGAAACCTGATCCGATCAACGCGAATAAGGGTCCCGGACAGGCTCCTGTCATCGCCCAGCCGAAACCAAAAAGTAATCCGCCATATACATTGCCCTTATGAAAAGGTTTTTGTGGAAGCTCAATGGCTGTACCCTGGATGGTTTTGATCCTGAATCTTTTGATCATAAAAACAGCGATCATTCCAACCGCCACTGCAGAACCGATCACACCATACATGTGAAAAGACTGAAAGCGGAACATTTCCTGAATGCGATACCAGGATACCACCTCCGCTTTCACCAATAAAATTCCAAAAGCAATACCCGCAATCAGGAATTTAATGTTGCCTGTCCAGGGTGATCGTTCACGATTTTCTGAAACAGAATCCAGTGAACGAACTTCAAAATCAGTGTTAATTATTTTTTCTCTCCGGGGCTCCATGATCACAGGGTTAGAATATACGGAAGAACAAAATTCGCCATGATGATCCCCCCGATCATAAAACAGATCGTAGCTATGATCGAAGAAACCTGAAGATTGGAAATCCCCGTGATGGAATGGCCGGAAGTACAACCACCGGCATATCGGGTTCCAAAACCAACAAGAAAACCACCCACTACCATCACGATAAATCCTTTCCAGGTGAAGAGCATTGAAAAATTGAACAACTCTTCCGGTTCAAGGGCATTGATCGTTGAGATACCATACTGCTGAAGCTCCTGACGCAAATTTTCGTGAATGGAAACCGGGGCAGGTGAAGCGAGTGCAGTAGCCGCTACAATGCCTCCCAGTATCACACCACATACAAAGAATAAATTCCAGGCCTCCTTTTTCCAATCATATTTAAGAAAGGTGATGTTAGCCGGGATGCAGGCCGCACATATATGACGAAGCGAAGAAGAAATTCCGAAAGCTTTATTCCCCAGGATTAAAAGCAATGGAACCGTGAGTCCGATCAAAGGCCCGGCAATGTACCATGGCCAGGGTCGGGAAAGTGTATTGAGAAGCTGATCCATATGTTTACCGATGATTTACAAGTAAACAAAATTCAGAAGAAGTTTGGTTTAGTTTTTACTAAAGCAGGATCATTTCTTTTTTATGGTTCGAATAACGGGGCGCGAAGGCTGTTTCATACCTTCACCCATATAATAGCTAACATGAGGAGGTTGGTTATACGCTACGTTCTGCCACGCGACCGCCAGTCGGTATACCGGATCATGCATCAGGGCAATGAAGCGGTAGGTTGTCGGGATCGTTGAAACGTACAGGTGCAATGCCTGATTATCTTTCGTTCGCCAGATCACTTCTTCACGCCAGTCACCCAGTATGTCAGCACTTAATACAGGTGTTGATTTGCTTCCGTTGTTCGACATGCATTCGTCCGCTGTGACCAAAGGCTCAAGTACATTGTTATTCCAGTTCCATTTTGAAATAACATTCTTATCTAAAAGTTCACGAAGCAGATCATCATCCCACCATACTGCAAAGTTGCAGGACGCAGGTTCCTTATCCGAAATCTTCTCTCCTTTCGCAGAGAATAAACCGGTGATGTTTGCTCCCTTAACCCATGACTCATGTCCACTGTATCGCGGATCGATGTCAACTGAATTACCTCGCCCCGGGCCTTCTCCATCTTCACCAGCCTTCACCGAAGGTTTCTTCCAAAGAATTTCTCCGGTTCGTGCATCACGGAAATGAGCGCCTGCATCATCGAATCTTTCCTGTATATCAAAAATTTCCAGTCCTGCCCGATCCGGATCGAGATCAGAAAAATGAATAGCATCACCATGACCGAGCCCTGTTGAATACAGACCTTTACCATTGTCATCGATCACACACGCACCATAAATTATTTCATCCTTCCCGTCATGATCAACATCGCCTACACTGAGGTTGTGATTGCCCTGTCCACGGTAGAGTCTGTTCGCTTCAGAAGCATCACTATCAAATGTCCATACCGGGGATAATTTACCTTCACGCCAGTTCCATGCCGCCAGCACTGTGCGTGTATAGTATCCTCTTGCCATCACCAGGCTTGGACGCTCACCATCGAGATAGGCAATACAGGCGAGAAACCGATCCATCCGATTTCCATAACCATCACCCCAAACTTCTTTAAGTTGCTCTGTGGATGGATTTTCTGTATCCGGATGCCGTGAAGGAATATAGTCTGTGGTGGCCAATGCCGCTCCGGTCAATCCGTCAAAAATCGTAAGGTATTCCGGTCCTCGGAGAATGTAGCCATCCGCATTACGGTGATCAGCTTTTCCATCACCGATGATTGTTCCCTTTGCATCGGTTGTACCATCAGCTGTTTTACACGCCACTTCTGCTTTTCCATCTCCATCCAGATCGTAAACCATGAATTGTGTATAGTGCGCACCCTCACGGATATTTTTTCCCAGGTTGATGCTCCATAAGAACGTCCCGTCCAACTTATATGCATGAAGAATGGGTGGATCAGTTATACCTTTTTGTGAATTGTCGCGGCCTCTGCCCGTCATGTGAATAACCAGTTCATATTGTCCATCACCATCCAGGTCTCCCGGAGAAGCATCGTTGGGTGAATACCCTTCGGGTGTTTTCATGGGAATGATTACATACGGTTGAACCGGTGAGTTTGCCGGCAGGGTAAATGACTCACTTGCTGTTTGTTCTTTTTTATCGGTCACCGCTTTAACAAACCAGGAATTGTCAGCTGAAAAGTCTGCGAGGGAATCAACAAAGAACGTCAACTCTGTTAATGGTTTCGCGTTCAGCTTTCGGGTATCTTTTTTTGATGTACGATATACATTGAATGAAACATCATCCGGTTCATTTCCCAGCAACCGCCAGCTTACAAATACCTTGCGTGAATCCTGGCGAATAGCAACAACACCCCGATCAAGATCTTCCATGTATCGCTGAGCGAATACCGGAACGCAAGCTGTGCACAGGCATAGCAATACCAGTATGAGTATTTTTCTCATATTGAATTTTTATAAGAAGTTGACTATGTGATTACTTTACTATCCGGTAACAAACTGCCGTTTTACTCCGGGCTTGATGCTGGTCAGGTCACCGATCTTCACTGGTTGTCCGGTTTCACAACTCTTACGTGCCGCAATACCCACCAGGATTGACAGCGCTCCATCACGAACACTGGCGGCCTGATGTAACGGATCATCGGTTACACCGGCAAAGATTTTATCCTTTAATAATTTATCTCCACCACCGTGACCACTTTTTGTGTGCGGAATACGAATAAACTCCCGTGTGCTGAAATTCCGGGTGAGCACGATCTCATCATATTCTTTTCTTTCAATCGGGTTACTCTCTTCGATCCACACATCCATTCTTCCTTTTGTTCCATTGAATGCAATGCGATACCCTTCGTAAGGTGAATAGGTAGTGAGTGAATAACTCACCTGTACTCCATTCTGATATTTGATGGTGGCAGCCATCTTATCGTAAATGTTGATATCCTCTTTCCAAACACAACCATCGCGCAGGTAGCCGTCATGTTTTTCATTATTCACATACAGGTCCATGTATCCCTGATTCTTGGTGATATCGAAATAAAATTTACACTCTCCCTTATGCGGGCAGGGTCGGCAGTTTGTACTTCTGAATGCATTGTTCTTTCCATAAAAATCCAGCGTACCGGTAGCAAATACTTCAGCCGGGTCGGATTCGATCCACCAGTTCAATAAATCAAAATGGTGCGTTGCTTTATGCACCCAGAGCGTTCCACCTTTTTCCTTAAGCCGATGCCATCTTCTGAAGTAATCAGCACCGTGACTGGTATCGAGGTACCAATGAAAATCAACCGAAGTAAGATCGCCTATAGCACCACTGCGCAGCAACTCATACATCTTTGCGCGGTGAGGTGAGTAACGGTAGTTGAATGTTACGGTAACTTTTTTTCCGGTACGTTTTTCGGCATCGAGAATTGCCTGACATTTTTGTTCATCGGTAGTCATCGGTTTTTCCGTGATGATGTTGGCGCCCAGCTCCATTCCCCGAATAATAAATTCATGATGGGTGGCATCCACTGTGGTTACGATCAGGGTGTCAGGTTTTATATCCTTCATCATCTTTTCGAAGTCGGTGAAAACCGGACAGGAAAGGCCCAGAGATTTTTTAAAATACTCCAGTCGCCCGGGGTTGATATCACAAAGACCTACAAACTCAACTTTATCCGGATACGCTTCTATAACATCCTTCATCCACATGCCATGCGCGCGACTTCCTGTTCCGACAACAGCAACTCTCTTTTTGTTTTCGATTGTCCAGGCCTTTGATGTTACAGCGCCAAAAGGATTTACAAGCAGTGCCCCGGCCAGTGCGCCAGATGCAGCCATAAAATCTCTCCGGGTTACATTCTCTTTTTTCATGATAGGTTATGGGTTGATTTTAAATATAAATGCAGATGATGTTCCATACTTTCCGCCCTGTGCTGCGGTAAACAGGTAGGCAGGTTTTCCATTGCGTATCAATACTTGTGGCCGCTCGAATCTTCCATACCGCTTCAGGTAATCCGGTGGCGCAGGCTCCTGCACATACGTTTTCAGATCATAATAGGCGATGGCAGGCTCAGACCATTTCAGGCCATCATTCGATTCAAGATAAAGTCCGGCTTCGTGATTGAAGAACCCCATGTCGCGCGCCAGCATTTTAAATTTATCATCTTCACGCCAAACAAAGGCATCTTCGAGTTGCTCATTATTTCCTCTGTTCGAAAAATCAAGAACAGGATTGTATTTTGATTTCAGGTAAGGGCCTTCCATCGTTGATGCGATCGCAATACCATATTTACGATTACCACGAATAGAACCGGTTGCCGATTCATATTCTTGCGTATTCCAGGATTTATAATAGAGCCAGTATGTTCCATCCGTATTTTTTATAAATGCCGGATTGGTGGTGCAATGATCATCCCATGCACCACTTTCCCCCGGCTGAAGGATCGGTTCATCCGGTCTCTTCCATGGACCGCTCAGTGATTTTGCTGTAGCTAAACCAATTCGTTTTGTATTTGTTCTGCCATTGGAATTGCCCATATAAAAGAGACAATACACATCATCTACTTTCTGAATGTGTGGATTGTGACAGGTGGTGGCATCCCAATAATTTCCGCCACGCGGAGCGAGAATGGTCTCCACATATTCAAAGGGTTCTTCCGGAGAGGGTGCAACAGCGTGCGCAATCTCACAGCCATTCAACCAACCTCCCATTTTTTTATCTGCTGTCCAGCGTGAATAGAATACATGCACATCACCATCCGGTCCATCAATGGGGCTGTTACACCACACGTATCCTTTTTCCCATTCCAGGTTGCGACCGAGCGGCTCGAGCTTTTTGGCGAAATCAGCTGCGGGCTGCTGCGCAAGAGATTTCCCATCCAACGCCACAAGCAATACGGGCGCTGTGAAAGCCGTCTTCAGAAAAGATCTTCGCGTTACTGCTGATTCACAAATCATAGAGAATAACCAAATGCAATCGATTGCTCAATATATAAAAATATTTATCTTTGATAAGGCAACTGTCCTGTACTCTGCGGTATACCAAAGGGGTTCTGCTCAGAATTACAGCAATGGTTGAATGCACAAAATGAGCGGTATGAAGGAAACAGAATACCTTATTGAGATCCGGATTGACAGTGAGTCGCGGATTCCGAAATACAGGCAGATCGTCAATTCGATCATCGAAGACATTGAAAAAGGTATTCTGTCTGTAGGGCAACGTGTGCCTTCCATCAATGAGATCAGCGAAGAATATTATCTCTCCCGCGATACGGTTGAGAAAGCGTATAACTTTCTCAAGGAAAAACAGATCATTGTTTCGGCTAAAGGAAAAGGCTATTACGTAGCACGAACACTGCTTCCGTCAAAACTCAATGTATTATTCCTCCTCAATAAGCTAAGCTCGTATAAACTTCAGATCTACAATTCGTTTGTAAACAGCCTCGGACAAAACGCGCAGGTTGACCTGAATATTTATCATTGTGATCCTAAAATTTTTCTGAACACCCTTCAGGAAAGCATCGGCCGCTATGATCATTATGTGGTAATGCCACACTTTAAGGATGAGCAACAGGTTCATCAGAGCATGAATGCTGAAGTGATTCAGCTGTTACGGAAAATTCCGGAAGATAAATTGTTAATACTGGACAACTTTCTGCCCGAATTAAAAAGAAATGTGGCGTCCGTGTTCCAGGATTTCAAGATGGATATCTATGATGCGCTCAGCGAAGGATTACCCATGCTCAGGCATTACGAAAAACTTATTCTGGTTTATCCGCGCAAAACAGTTTATCCTTTCCCGGTTGAGATCCTTAACGGTTTTCAGAAGTTCTGTGCCGACCTGAAATTTGATTTTGAAATTCTGGATGAGATCTATCCGGATATGGAGCTTCGCATTAACGATGCTTATATTATCATCGAAGAAAATGATCTGGTAAACCTCGTCAAGCAAACCCGGGATAAAGGATTGACGCTTGGCAAAGACATCGGTATCATTTCCTATAACGACACACCTTTGAAAGACCTGCTCGGCATTACCGTTATCAGTACTGACTTTCAGCTGATGGGTGAAACAGCAGCGTATATGATCCTAAAAAAGAAAAAAGAGATGGTGAAGAATGTGTTCCGGTTTATCAACCGAAATTCAATCTGAGTCAATTAACATACTACGGCATTTTCTTCAGTCCTTCCCATTTTACATTCCACTTGCCATCCTTTGGAAATCCGGGAGCATCAGTGATACTCCCATCCCAACCGGCAGCCATCATCGCTACCGCTGCGAGTATGCCACCATTACCCGGCAGGTATAATCGCAGGCGTTGGTCCTGATAATTGTGGCCGTTCACGAGGTATGTATTCTTTTGAACATCCAGAAGCAATGCGTTGATAGCCTGTTCAGGTTTGTTCAATCGTGCAGCCGTCATGGCCAGCAACGGATAATCCCAACCCCAGGTGGTTTCCCATTCCCAACGATTCATAATGTTATCGAACGTGTTGCTCATAATGGCTGTATCCATACGATCATTTAACGGAAGAAAACCATAGGCACCTACAACTGCGGGGTGGTCGTGCCTGTACTGGTCATCGTTGTAAGCCTCGGGTGTTGTAGCATTGGGAAGGTAGAGATCATCACGAACGGTTAACGGTGCGAGGTTCTCTATAATCGTTAGCCAGTTTTTGTCTTCCGCCATGCCCAGACGCCTGCGCCATTCCTGTGCCGTACTTAATCCATAGTACCAATACTGAACTTCATATGCAGGGTCATCGGTTTGCGTTGCTTTAAAAATTTCCTGTGCCGGGATCAACGGATGACACAGGTGAAATTTTCCATCGCGCTGTTTCACAAAGGAAGCCATGAAGTCGGCTGTACTGAAAACAATGTCCTTATACTTCTCCAGGGTTTGAGGCGATGGATTATTCCGGTAGAGCAGTTCTGCAAAATAGATCGGATGAGGCTGCTGCCAGATGATGAAAGCACCAACACTCGAAGGGCTTTCGTTACCATATGGATCTGTCATCTTTTGCCATCGTGCTCCCGTGTAACCTTGTGTGGTTGCTGTTGTTTTTGCTTTTTCCAAAACCGTGTGATACCAGCCCATGCTTTTCTCCAGCAATGAATCACGCTCCCACAAACTAAAATGCGTTCCGTGCCACCAGTGCATCTCCAGATGGAATTTCCCATACCAGCTGTTCATCGTCAGTCCTGTTTCCTGTGGCGGCAGAGAACCCGCGCATTGAATGCGTGTGAGGTATTGTGAAAGGATCACGCGTCTTTCCAATTCTTTAGCACGCGGATCCGTGCATGCTGAAAAATCCACAGCGCCACCGGATGACCAGAATTTCTTCCAATGAGTAATGCTGTTCTCTTCTGTTGACTTAAAATCAGAACCATCAATAACAGCTTCACGTGAAAAAATAGCCGTAAACTCAAAGGCGTCTTCTGAGCTGGCCGGTACAAGGTGAAAGTTATGCTTACCTGATTCCTTCATTTCTCCATTGGTCCAGTCGAGACGAACAGAATAAAGTGTACTATCCAGTTCCCTTTTTATAATCGCAGAATTGCCGGAAGATGACAGCACGGAAGAATGTTTGTCCGTATTTTCCCAATCATAACCCGGACATACGTGACAGTCTTTCCCGTAAGGAAAAGTAACGTTTACTTTCAGGTGTTCCTTTTTGATGAGCGGAGATTCTATGCGTACTCCGATCTGATCATTTTGCTGATGGCCGTAAAGAATAACCCGTACCGGATTACCGTCAACGGAGTAAGTACTTTCGATCTTACCTGTCCAAAGGTCTAATTCCTGATGAATATTCATTAACTCACTCAGTTTTATTTCATCTCCATTTTCTTTTTGGAGAATAAGACCGATCAATCCCAAATGCAGGCGATGTGGATTGATACGCAATGCTTTCGTTGCATCACCAGCCTTTCCTTCAGCATGCTGAACCGGATACGGAGCTTTTGTTCCGTCACACGATTCATACCATTCAGCCACATCTGTGAGCTTATATTTTTCCTTTTGTGGTATGCTGTGCCAGCCCCATTGAGATTGTGTTCCAAGCGGGATACCATTTTCATACGCTTTATAAAAGGTCTGCAATCCTGTTACATCGACAGTAAAAGCAAACTCACCATTTCCCACCGACAATGATCCCATCGTATCCGGTTGTTGAATCACAACATTATGCCGTGTTACCAGCGCAAACCGGTCAATAGGCGTCTGTTGACTTTGCTGGTCTTTACATCCAACCAGGAAGAACACTATATATATAAGGACATAAATCAGGCCGTGGTTCATATTGAATAATGTCATTTGGATGGAAGATTAAAAATCCGCAATTCACGATAGAATAAAAAACTAAAATATCACCTGTACAGGACAGTACATGAAAGTCAGATGCAGTTGTTTATGAATAGAATAAATTGAAGTATACAGGATACTACGTGAAGGTTTCAAAAACACTATCCAGTAATTTGTTGACATTATCTAAAGCAGCATGAAGACATCAGCTTATATTTTATCAATCCTTCTGATCACCGGGGTATTTTCTGCGGAGGCTCAAAAAAAATTACCGCCCCGGGAGAAAACGCTTGACGCTATGCGTCTGACCAATAAATACTTTATGGACCTGTGGCCGGATGTGGGTAAACGGCTTGTGCATGAAAAATCCCGCGCCAGTAACATCTGGACACGTGGAGTTTATTACGAAGGATTGATGGGTTTGTATAAAACAGATGCAAAGCCGGAGTACCTCGATTATGCTGTTCGCTGGGCTGAGTTTCACCAATGGAATCTACGTGATGGTGAAACCTATACACGCAACGCTGACAATCAGTGCGCGGGCCAAACCTACATTGACCTGTACCTGTTGGATCCGCAGCCTTTTAAAATAGAAAAGATAAAGGCCAGTATCGACAGCATGATGAAGACGGATAAAATTGATGACTGGAATTGGGTTGATGCGATTCAGATGGCCATGCCGGTGTTTGCCAAACTGGGTGTTATCTATAAAGACACTGCGTATTGGGAACGCATGCATGAGATGTACATGTACACGCGCAACCGTCATGGTGACAACGGCCTGTTCAATCCGAAAGACAATTTATGGTGGCGTGATAAAGATTTTGATCCTCCGTACAAAGAACCCAATGGTGAAGATTGTTATTGGTCGCGCGGGAATGGCTGGGTATTCGCAGCCCTGGTTCGTGTGCTGGAGATCATCCCGAAAGATGCTGCGCACCGAAAACAGTATGAAGATGATTTCAAAGCAATGGCCGCAGCTCTGGTTCCGATCCAACGCAAAGACGGTTTCTGGAATGCCAGTCTTCATGATCCTGAAAACTATGGTGGAAAAGAAACCACAGGTACATCTCTATTTGTGTATGGTATCACGTGGGGAATTAACAACGGCTACCTCGATGGAAAAAAATACACACCTGTTATTACAAAAGCGTGGAATGCCCTGTTGAAAGATGCTGTGCATCCGAATGGTTTTCTGGGTTATGTTCAGGGAACCGGCAAAGAACCGAAAGACGGTCAGCCCGTAACATACACCTCCGTTCCCAATTTTGAAGACTACGGTTTGGGCTGTTTTCTGCTGGCTGGTACCGAGGTGTATAAATTAACTCCATAAGGTGCATAGAATGTCTTCACCGCAGAAGACATTTTCATTTTGTTATTTCAACCTGCATGAAGCGTTACCGGCTGAAAATAAAATTCAGTTTCGGTAACGTTTTTTTTATTCACCATCGTGTCAATTTTTTTATTCACGCAGCATCATCTGTAATCGACTTCGCAAACGGGATACCACAGGACAGTTTGGGTAATAGGTGGAAGTAATTTTAGTATATGCGCAATCGATTGCGCATTACCTAAAACACACTAACCCATAATTATTTATGCGAAGAACTCTATCCAAATTATCACGATTGCTCCCCTGTATACTGGTGGGAGTAATCCTGCTAACACAACCCTATCGGGTATCGGGGCTTGAACACATCATGCAAGCCCGTACAATCACCGGCCGGGTAATTTCAAGTGACGATCAGCAAGGCTTTCCAGGTGTAAACATTCTGGTAAAGGGAAGTACAACCGGTACAGTCACCGATGCCGAAGGAAATTATTCCATTGAAGTTCCTTCAGGAGAAGCTGTACTGGTTTATAGTGCTATTGGTTATGCTACTGCGGAACGTTTAGTAGGTGTGCAGTCTGCAATTGATATCACATTGGAAGTTGATGTCACTTCACTGGCTGAAGTGGTTGTTGTAGGCTACGGAACCGTAAAGAAAAGTGACATTACCGGAGCACTTTCACGCGTAACAGCAGAGACACTGGAAGAACGCCCTGTCCCTAATGTGTTACAAGCTTTGCAGGGACAAGCTGCGGGTGTGAATGTTTCTTCCAACATGAGGCCAGGTGAATTGCCAAACGTAACGATCCGTGGTAATCATTCTATCAATGGCCCAACCGGTCCGTTGTATGTAGTTGATGGTATACCCCTGATCACCGCACCTAACTCCCTTAATTCACCAGCTTCACTGAACGATATCAATCCCAATGACATCGCGTCAGTTGAAATATTAAAAGACGCTTCAGCTACAGCCATCTATGGATCACGCGGTGCGAATGGTGTTGTTTTGATCACCACCAAGAAAGGTTCACAGGGAAAAGTGTCCATTAATTACAACGCAACGGTATCACTTGATTCGTACAAGAGTCTTACCAACTGGATGGATGGAGGTGAATACTTCGACCGCTGGAGACTCGCTCTGATGAACGGACGACTTTATCAGACAACAACCAACACCAGTCTGGATCAGCCCGCTGACATCTGGTATCCGGACCCTGTATTAGACAGAACAAAAATTCCGGGATTGAATTCAGACCCCCGTGCTATTGAAGCCTTGATGGCAGGATATGAATGGGAAGATTACGGAGCAGGTATAGTAGCGATGCGTCCTACTACACAAGCTGAAAAAGATTTGGGATGGCCCGATGAAGTGCCGATTTATAATTCCGATAACGTAAAAAATTACAACTGGGAAAAAGATGCTGTACGTCAGGGTGTCACACAAAACCATCAGATATCGCTTTCTTCAGGTACGGAGCAATCAAAAGTGTATCTCTCCTTAGGATACCTGAATCAGGTGGGTGTACAAAAAGACCAGGACTTTGAACGTTTCAATGCCCTCTTAAGTGGTGAGGTCACTCCTACCAAATGGTTTACACTGGGTACATCGATCAATACCGCATTCTCTGTTCAGAATTTTGGTATCCATGCCCCCAACACATCCAATACCGGTGCTAAAGATTTATACTCACGCGCCATGGCGCAGTTTCCTTTCTTATCACCAACGGATGATAATGGTAATGATGTACGCTCGCCTCAGCTCAATATTAACTTATGGAATCCGCTCATTGATATTGACCAGTCGATCAATGAGAGAAGATCCACTTCGCTATTGGGTAATATGTTCGCAGAGATCAAATTTATGCCCTGGTTAAAATACCGTATCAACTTCGGAGCACAATACCGTGATTTCAGAAGAGGCGCGTGGACTGGCCCACTCGCTACTGCACACCTGGGTGGACGCCCAAACACTTCAAGCTATAATGACGAAGAGACTTTCTCCTGGGTAGTAGAGAACCTCCTTTACTTTGACAAGACCTTCGCTACTGACCATGTTGTGGGTGTGACCTTACTTCAGTCTGCACAAAAATTCAGAACTGAAAATGTAGGTGCAGGATCCATAAACAATGTCAATGAACTGGCGTACTGGTATGATCTGGGTGCGAATACATTGGGACGAGCCAACACATATGGTTCAGGCTACAGTGAAAACACCTTGATGTCATTCATGGCCAGAGCAAACTATGCCTACAAAGACAAATACCTTCTTACCGCCTCTGCCCGCTATGATGGTGCCTCTGTACTTGCACCAGGCAACAAATGGGATTTCTTTTCTTCATTCGCACTGGCCTGGAAAATGCACGAAGAAAATTTCATGAGTGGCCTCGGATGGCTCGATGAGTTCAAGCCACGGTTAGGATATGGTGTAGTGGGTAATTCATCTATAGAACCCTATACTTCCTCCGGTCCGTTGTCGCGTAACATGTATGCGTTCGGATCAACAGCAGCAGCCGGTTACTTACCTCAGATTGTTAGGAACCCTGATCTCAGCTGGGAAAGAACTGCGCAGTGGAACGCAGGTATTGACTTTGCAGCACTCAAAGGCCGTGTATCCGGTTCTGTTGAATTATATAAAGCCAACACCACCGGTCTGCTCTTTCCCCGCATACTTCCCGGTGTTACAGGCTATGTAGAGAAATGGGAGAATATCGGAGAGATCCAAAATAAAGGCGTTGAAATTACCCTTAGCGGTGTTGCTGTTCAGCGTTCTGATTTCAGCTGGACAGTTGATGTAAACTGGAGCTCAAACCGTGAAGAGATCCTTGAACTGATGAATGGAAAACAAGACATCATTCCATCAGCACTCTTTATCGGAGAACCTACGCAAGTGTATTATCAGCTTGACCACGATGGTATCTGGACCAATTCAGCTGAGGACATGGAAGAGATGGCCAAGTTCAGAGCAAATGGATTTAATTATTTCCCAGGAACTGTTAAAGTGGTGGATCAGATTACAGTGGACACCGATGGCGATGGTGTAAAAGATGCCCGGGATTACCGGATCACCGGTGATGACTACGTAGTTCGGGGAACCAATCGTCCGAAATGGACAGGTGGTATAACCAATACTTTCCGCTACAAGAACTGGGAACTGAGTTCATTTATTTATACCCGTGTAGGCCAGACCTATTTTGGCGGATATCCGAACTCTTATGGTGGAACCAATCCGAACGGACGTGTAGAGAATGATGTATGGTCATTCACGAATCAGGATGGACGCTGGCCAATGCCGAATGCTTCAACGGGAATAAGCAATGTTACTTCTGCCATGCAATACAACAACGGATCATTTGCCATTGTACGAAACATCTCGCTCTCCTATTCGGTGCCATCTGAATTTCTCAGCAAGATCTTCCTGAAGAATCTTCAGCTCAATGTACAGGTGTTGAATCCGTTCTTCCTGTATGGCGGAGATGTAGTGAAGCTGGGACTCAATCCGGATGATAATACCAACTGGGATGTGGCATCACAAGCGAATACCATAACGGCATCGCCTCTCGGTGGTATGAACACCAACACGGTACTTAGTCAGAGCTGGGTATTTGGATTGCGTGCAGGTTTCTAACCTTAAAAATTAAGAACATGAAAAAATTACTAATACTACTCGTAGTCTTTGTGTTGATGGGTTCATGCAAAGATTTTCTGGACGAAAAAGCCGTAACGCGTTTTACACAGGAATACTATAATACCGATGCCGGACTGGAAAGTTTAATCAACGGGATATATGTGTTTTCGCGCTCGAAACATGAATGGGATGCTGTGGGTACACGTCTCATTGAGCCGGAGACGGATGCCTACATGACCTCTAATATTGATATGGCGCGCTACAACAGCAGCGGCTACGGAACAGATGTCAGTACCATAGCCGGTAATGTCAACAACCTGCTTGGTGCAAAAAACAATAATGACTTTGCACCACTGGGAGCCTATCCTGCCATCAACAATTGCAACATCGCGCTCGATATACTGGAGACCATCAAGCCAGGTAAATTTGCAAGTGATCAGACCCTGACGAATACACGCAGAGGAGAAATTCTGTTCCTGCGGGCATGGGCCTATTATCTGATCTCGAATCAGCTTGGCGGTGTGCCCTTGTTACTCACGGCCAACCGTGAAGATCCCGGAGTCTATTATTATCCCAAAGCATCGCTGGAAGAAATCTATGATCAGCTGATCGGTGATCTGCACGAAGCTTACCAGTTACTGCCGGTGTCGCAACCTGAACGCGGTCGTGCCACCAAACTTGCAGCGGGTCATTTTCTGGCCAAGCTATATCTGAATCGGGCGCAGGCTGCTGATTTTGAAAATCACAGCGAACAGCATCTTGCCATGCTTTACAAAGGAAATGTCTCTACCGATCTGGATTCATGCATCAGCATTGCTACGGAAGTTATCAATGCCGCTGGAGCCCTCGCACCAGACTACTGGACATTGTTTGATCCGCGCTCACAAACCAATCCTCATTCTGAAATTCTCTGGGCAGCACAATTTGAAGTCAACACCACGCTGAATGGCCGCTTTGGTAATCGCTCGGTTAATTATCACACCGGAAATTATACCGATGCCACCGGAGTAACCCGCGTAATGGCTTATGGCCGGCCCTTTGGAAGTTATAAACCAACAGACTGGGCGTATGATAATTTCAGAGACAAGATGAATGATTCCCGTTACTACAAAACGTTTATAACGGAATACATTGGCAATATGCCACCAACTACCTCAAATTCATTTCGCTGGACGCCTGCCAGTGGTGCATGGTGGAATGCGAACAAACCTGCCGGTGAACCTACGGTTGGCCTGGATCCTACTACCGCTGATCCGAACGATTGGGAAAGACGTGTAAAGATCAACAAGCGTGCGCTTACTTATATTGAGAACCAGAGAGAAGAAGCGCTTGATTCAGCAACTATATTAGGTCAGCCTTATCAGTTTATGGTACGCTGGCTGGTATCTGCAAAAACCGGCAGATATTATTACAGGCTCTTCTATGACGGATCAAATATGGGACTTGCTGCAGGCCGTACTGCACCTTACCTCTCTTCCCGGAAATGGGTTGATCCGATGCGTGGTGGCAGCAGTGATGAAGCCAATTATGATAGTGAGGCAGGAACACGTGATGCTATCCTTATGCGACTCGCTGAAACGTATCTCATCCGTGCTGAAGCTTACGGACGCAAAGGAGATTATGCCTCAGCAATTACCGACATCAATGTACTGCGCAAACGTGCATCGTATAAACCCGGAGAAACCCGGCCGAGTATCGTGGAGTGGGAACCTCAGGCCAGCATCTTAACGGCACCCGAAAGGATCTCACCCTACGCTGTAGCTTCGGATGGATATGCTGCCATTACCGTTACCGAAAATCATTTCACGCCCGGCACTCCGGAAGCCAATGCCGAAAAATACATTGCTACGGTATCATCCAAAGAAGACATGTTCATCCACTTTATCTATAATGAAAAAGCACGCGAGTTCTTGTCTGAGGGAATTGCCTGGGAAGATCTTCACAATGCCGGCATTCTTTTCGATCGTGTTTCTCACCTCAACCAGATGGCTTCTGATAAAACCGGTCTCTGGCCTGTTGCATTTAATACCGCCAATGGAAACGGACAGGATGGAAATGGAAAAGGGAAAGGTCAATACAAGGCGCATCACACATTCCGCCCCTGGCCTGCTGCATATCTGAATCTGTTAACCGATGAAAAAGGTATACTGCTGGATGCTGCAGCAAGAGCTGCCTATCAGAATCCGGGATATTAATCTCAACCTGTAAATCAAACTAAAGGGTCAACATAAATGTTGACCCTTTTATTTTTTTACGGGAGATCAGGTTTTGGATTCTGTATCCGGTAAAAAAGAAAGGTCGCCTGTTCAGGCGACCTTCTTCCAAATTAACCCTGTTAAAATTTCAGCAGCGGAAACACTGCAAACCAAACTTAGTAGTAACAAAATACCAAGTGTATCGGCCCAAACTATCCTGCACTATCCCGTTCATTCCATAATTTTGGTTTCCAGGGCTTTTAACCGGACAGGTCCGATAAGGCCCGATTCTTCTGGCCTCCATTGTGAAGCGTTGAATAACCCATTCACCCTGTTCTCTGCTTTCCGTGCAGGGAAATTTATATTATAGAACTTCTTCCATAGTACATTCCGTTTGTCGAGGTCAATGATGCGATTCGCCATTAGGTTAGACACTTTTATCACCAGGGTATTCTTGTCCAGCAGACTCCTCGGATCGATCTGCAACTGATACACGGGGCCGATTAATTTTCCGAGCAATTTTCCATTGAGACTCACTTCAGCACTTTCATGTACATTCCCCAGATCGAGCAACCAGGATTCAGCTTGCCTGACGGGTTTGTCAAATTCAATTCGATAGGCAGCTGTTCCGGAAAATGTTTCATATCCCTCACCTTTGAATTTAGTCCACGAGCATAATGAATCAGTAGTAACAACTTCAGGAAGAACCGGACCACCAGCGGTAAACGAAATATTCCAGGTGCCATTAAACGAAACGGAATCACCGGTAAACCGGTAGTACGTAAACTCATCCGTCTCAACATCGTCATCATACAGGTTTATAAATACACTTTGAGCCGGTTGAAGCTGAACATATACCGCAGTAGAGTCGCTATATTCTTTTACATGGGCTTTGCCAATCTCGCTTGTCATCGGATCGAGGAGTACTGCCCCGTGACCGTGTTTCTTTAACATTATCCAACCATCAAATGACCTGGACGAAGTGTTTGAAATAAAATATTGAATAACATGATCGTCTGTAATTTTCCGGATATACTGCAGACTGTCACGCACCATAGATTCCGGCTCAACACCTGCCGTTGATAAGGCCTCCCTGAGGTTATCCATAATTATTACTTTTCCATTACGAACTCCACCACCTTCACCATTACCGGAAAAACCCTTTACCATAGCGCTGAATTTTTCCTTGTTCCTGGATCCATCCATGCCTGAAAAAGATTCCGGAAGGCCTTCATAAAAAATGATCGTAGCTCCTTCCTGTGCAAGCGCTGAAATCTTCTCCAGGGTTTTCACCGGTATGTACCGGCAATGCGGAATAACAAGTGTTTTATACTGACTCTTTCCTTCCGTGAAAAGTCTGTTGTTACTCCAGGAGAGATTACCGATTTGTTTGTCGGAAATAAAATCAAAGGTATATCCCTGTTTATGCATGGTCTCGGCTCCTTTACGGAATGATGTGCCCTCAAACTGTTTACCTATACCATCGAAGTGTTCAATCATCTCTTCACTGTGAACAGCAAAGCGGTCGTAGATAGGAAAATATAACAGCACATCATTGTCAGGGTGTGATTGCTGAAGTAGCGACTGGCATCGGGTGACATACATGTTCAGTGCATCAAAATCAGGCCACAGGGAATTGCGTGGATTCAAATGTACGGCAGCATAAAATAATCTTCCCGGCCACGGTTCTTCTGCCGGTGAGTAACACGTGCCGTGATAAAAAATATGATTGACTCCATTCAGAAAAAATAAATCGACTGCACCTTTAACATCTCCGAGATTGGATTGAAAATGTTCATCCAGCCAGGTTGCTGACTCAGAAGACACCAGTTTCTTCCCCGTTACATTACCCGCAGAAGATGCCATCTTTATCCGCAATGACTCTGTTCCTTCTATTTCAGGGATATCAACAGCAGCATACAGATCCAGAATATTTGATGGTGATCCATGCGCCTGATTGCGGATGATCGCATCCTTTTCATGCGCCCAGGATTTCCAGGGTAGCGTGAAATTATTGAGTACAAGTTCCGATACCGTCTCACGGTAATCCGAAAGCACGCGTTCATTCATTTCAGTATCGCTTCCTTTCCCCAGCCAGTTCGGAATGTAATCACGCAGATCATAACCTTGCTTCTCTTTAAATGCAGCAAAGAGATCGGGTGTCCAATCTGCTGCACCGCGGGCATCATCCACTTCATAAGAATCATTAAAGAATGCGCGCAACGATCGTATGTCCTCTTTGGCCATCGCGCTGTCAAACCGTGACAGGTAATTTTTCAATGCTGTAGATGAAAAGTGATCAATTACATTTCCTTCGCCACCCGGCCCTGCACGTTCAACCATCTTCCCATGGGAGCCTTCAAATACAGCATATACTTTCCAGGTTCCCTGCGGTGCTGTCCAGTTCAACTTTCCATCGGTGATCTTATCCATCAATTCAACAACCTCACCGGTTTCATTATAAGCGCGCAGTGCCCGGAGGGTTAATGATCTTTCAAACTTTACCTGATCAAGTGCCAGGTCCTGTAGATTTTTATTTGTGTGAACAGGTTGAGACAGTCTATTAATGTCAATCTTTTTTGGATCAACACGCATCACGGCTGTAGCCGGATCCTTCCCTTCATAGATCGAATTTCCAACCGCCCGAAGAAAAGGCTGCTGAATAAATTCAATTTTCTCTTTTATGGACTCCCCTGCTTTCACCTCATAAATTTTATACTCGATAGCCTTACAGGCATCGGCATCACTTACCCACGGACCACCGAACGGCCAACCCGTTCCGGTGGCCATATCTATTCCCATATCCAGGCGCTCCGCTTCACGAAGCGTGTGCAGAAATAATTCCATCCATTGAGGAGAGAGATAGTCAACGAAATTCTTTTCATCACCAAATACACCATAGATGGGTGTGATCTCCAGTCCGCCAAGCCCTGCTTTTTTGTAAGCTTCCATCTCGGCAGTAATACCCTCTTTCGTAACGGAACTGCCATGCCACCACCAGCGTGACCACGGTTTTGTTTCGCGCGCAACAACCGGCCACTCCGGTTTTTGAAATGTTGTCTGCTGGCAGGAGGTTGTCAGGAATAAAAGGATACAAAAGATTTCGGGTAGCGTATTTTTCATATTACTATTTAGATCCGGAAGATTTGGAGAATCTTGAAGTTTAAAATCACGCCTTCAAAGGCTAAAAGAATAAAGGCCATCATCAAAAACACCGGCCAGCTTCACCTGATACCGCGCTTAAAAATATCCACTGAAAACCCCAAAATCTGTCCTGTACTATCCAGTTAATTATACGTGTTTTTAGCACCTTTAAAAAACTTTGTATAAGCATGACAGTACATGACAGGCAAGCCTGTGATGATTATTAAAATTGTTACCGAAAAGAACCATCGGACTAAACTTCATACATGAGCGCTATTCTCGGAGTCATCTTTCATTTCCTGGGTGGGTTTGCCTCCGGGAGCTTTTACATTCCTTATAAAAAGGTAAAGGGCTGGGCATGGGAAAGCTACTGGATAGTAGGCGGTTTATTTTCCTGGCTCATCGTTCCGCCATTAGCTGCGTGGCTCACGGTTCCGGGGTTTGCAGAAATTATCAGTGCTACAGACGGCACAATAATCGGTATCACGTATCTGATGGGCGTGCTCTGGGGAATTGGAGGCCTTACTTACGGTCTGGGTGTACGATATCTCGGCATGTCACTTGGCAACTCCGTGATTTTAGGATACTGCGCTGCATTTGGTGCGCTGATCCCAACTCTTTATTATAACTACTTTCCAAAGGCTGGTAAAATCTCGTTTTCACAAATGCTCGCCAGTGAAGGTGGGCAAATGGTGTTACTGGGTGTACTGGTGTGTTTAGTCGGCATTGCCATCTGCGGGCGTGCCGGTATCCTCAAAGAAAAAGATCTTCCGGAAGAACAACGTAAAAAAAGCATTGCCGAATTTAACCTGACCAAGGGCCTTATTGTTGCCACAGTATCGGGAATACTCAGCTCCTGTTTTAACTTCGGTATTGAAGCCGGAAAACCCATGGCGGAGGAAGCGGTGCGCTTGGGTTTCAATCCCCTGTTTCAGAATAATGTTACCTACGTTGTTCTGCTCTGGGGTGGACTGACAACAAACTTTATCTGGTGTATGATCCTGAATGCACGGAATAAAACGTTTGGTGATTATACCAACAAGCAAACTCCTCTCACTGCGAATTACACTTTTTCAGCCCTGGCTGGAACTACGTGGTTCCTGCAATTCTTTTTCTACGGTATGGGTGAAAGTAAACTCGGAAACGGAGCAAGCTCCTGGATACTGCACATGGCCTTTATCATTTTGATCTCGAACATGTGGGGAATATTTTTAAAAGAATGGAAAGGTGTTCAACGCAGAACCCTTGTTACCATAACCTTTGGCATTCTGACTATACTGGCATCGGTGATCCTGGTGGGGTATGGAAATGCATTGCCGCAATAAAAATTCTAAAGACCTAAGATTATAACGTATGGCAGCGATCACACAAACAAAATTCAAACACGTTAGTTACCTGTGGGATGAACAGAAAGCAGCAGCGATAGCAGGTGATGAAGTTGAACTGCTCATTTACCGGTCAAACCTGTTAGGGGCAGACCTACGCCTGACAAACTATGGTGGTGGCAATACTTCCTGTAAGGCTGTGGCAAAAGATCCGCTCACCGGAAAGGAAACGGAAGTAATGTGGGTAAAAGGTTCCGGTGGTGATATCGGAACATTGAAACGCAGCGGACTGGCAGCCTTATATGTTGACCGCCTGCGCGCGCTGAAAAATATTTATCGTGGCATTGAGTTCGAAGATGAGATGGTTGAACTTTTCAATCATTGTATTTATGACCTCGCTTCGAAAGCACCTTCGATTGACACACCGCTTCATGGTTTTCTTCCCTTCAAACACATTGATCACCTTCATCCCGATGCAGCCATTGCCATTGCTGCCGCTAAGGACGGAAAGAAAATCACCAAAGAGCTTTTCAACGGAACCATCGGCTGGGTTGAGTGGCAACGTCCTGGTTTTGATCTCGGATTGAAACTAAAACAATGCCTTGACGAAAACCCTGGCATCCGCGGCATCATGCTGGGATCACATGGATTGTTTACCTGGGGTGACACTTCCTATGAGAGTTATATGAATACACTCGAAGTAGTTGAGCGTTGCGCTGAATACCTCTCAGAAAATTATGGCAAACGCAGACCTGTATTTGGCGGAAATGTATTAACGAGTCCGGCAAAAGAAAAACGCTCGGAGCAGGCTGCATCTCTTGCACCCATCCTCCGTGGTTTCTGTTCAGGCTACACCCGCATGGTGGGACATTTTACGGATGATGATCGCGTACTGGAATTTATAAACTCAAAAGACCTGGATGTACTGGCTCCGATGGGCACCAGTTGCCCGGATCATTTTTTAAGAACCAAGATCAGCCCATTGGTACTCGAATTAAAAGCTGATGAAAATCTTTCTGATGTAAAGGCCGTCAAAGAAAAGCTGACACCTTCTTTTGAGAAATACCGGAAGATGTACAGCGAGTACTATGAGAAATGCAAACATCCGAACAGTCCAGCCATGCGTGATCCGAACCCGGTAGTAATTCTGTATCCGGGGATCGGTATGTTCACCTTCGCGAAAGACAAACAGACGGCTCGTGTTGCAGCTGAATTTTACATCAATGCCATCAACGTGATGAAGGGTGCTGAAGCCATTTCATCCTACACATCTCTGCCGCGTCAGGAGGCTTTTAATATTGAATACTGGTTACTGGAAGAAGCTAAACTTCAACGCATGCCCAAACCGAAAGCGCTTTCCGGAAAAGTAGCGCTGATTACCGGCAGTGCAGGGGGCATCGGAAAAGCTATTGCAAAGAAATTTGCTGAAGAAGGAGCTTGTGTGGTGTTAAGTGACAATGATCAAAGCCGGCTTACCGGAGCGGAGGAAGAATTTAAAAAACAATTTGGTAAAGACGCCTATGCTGCTGCGCTCGTTGACGTAACTAACGCTGCACAGATCGAATCATCCTTGAAAGTGGCTGCACTTGCTTTTGGTGGCGTAGATATCATCGTCAATAATGCCGGGCTTTCTATTTCCAAGCCGTTGGAAGATCATACCGAAAAAGACTGGGATGTTTTATATGATGTTTTGGTGAAAGGACAGTTCCTGGTTACACAGGCTGCAGTTGCCGTGATGCGTAAGCAGGCATTGGGCGGTGACGTGATCAATATTGTCAGCAAGAATGCATTGGTATCCGGACCTAACAATGCCGGCTATGGCTCGGCCAAAGCTGCACAGTTACACCTTAGCCGGTTGAATGCTGCCGAACTTGGTGCTGATAAGATCAGGGTTAACTCCATTAATCCCGATGCTGTAATTGCCGACAGTAAGATCTGGTCAAGCGGCTGGGCTGAAGGAAGAGCAAAAGCGTATGGTATTAAAGTAGAAGAACTGCCCGCATTCTATGCGAAGCGTACATTATTGAATGAAATTATTCTTCCGGAAGATATTGCTCTTGCCTGCTTTGCCCTTGTGGGTGGCCTGCTGAATAAATCCACCGGCAATACCTTAAATGTGGATGGTGGCGTTGGAATGGCTTTCACCCGATGATTGCGTAAATTCCATGATGAAACGCGTGGCCTTCAAAATGAAATTGTATGCCGGACAGGTTGATGAATACAAGCGCAGACATGATCAGATCTGGCCGGAGTTGAGTATACTCTTGAAAGAAACCGGCATAAAAGAATATTCCATTTTTCTGGATGAAGAAACGCTAAGCCTCTTCGGTGTGTTGAAGACCAATTCGCCCGAAGCGCTGGATAAACTCCCTCATCATCCTGTCATGAAAAAATGGTGGGCGTACATGAAAGACATTATGGAATCCAATCCGGACAACAGCCCGGTGAGCGTACCGCTGAAAGAAGTATTTTATTTACCGTAACCTATCCTTATGAAGCTGGAGAAATATCAGATCGAAGAACACAATCACAAACTCGCGGGCAGTCACAAGAGAAAGATAGATTTTCTGAAATCCGAGATCCAGGGTAGTGAAGATATTATCAAAAGGCTTGTTGAATTTCAAATCGCCATTCCCAGCTGGGCATTAGGCACAGGTGGAACACGTTTCGGAAGGTTTGCAGGTGCAGGTGAGCCAGGCAGCCTGGAAGAAAAAATAGAAGACATCGGCTTGTTGCATGCCTTGAATAAATCAAGTGGTGCTATTTCACTGCACATTCCTTGGGATATTCCGAAAAATGCGAAAGCTGTTAAAGCATTAGCGGCACAGCTCGACATCAGGTTTGATGCCGTAAATTCCAATACCTTTCAGGATCAGAAAGGTCAACCGCATAGTTACAAGTTTGGCTCATTGCAACATGTCGATAAGAAAATCCGTGATCAGGCTATTGAGCACAACCTGGAAGTAATCCATTACGGAAAAGAATTGGGCTCTGAATCCATCACCGTATGGTTGTCAGACGGCTCGTGTTTCCCGGGACAATTAAACTTCAGAAAAGCATTTGAAAATACCTTAAACGGACTTGAGAAGATCTACGCAGCACTTCCCGATAACTGGAAAATGTTTGTAGAGTATAAAGCGTACGAACCAAACTTCTATTCTATGACTGTAGGTGATTGGGGACAGTCTTTATTGTATGCTTCCAAACTCGGGCCAAAAGCATACACGTTGGTAGACTTAGGACACCACCTGCCCAATGCCAACATCGAGCAGATTGTTTCATTATTGCTTATGGAAGGTAAACTCGGTGGATTCCATTTCAATGATTCAAAATACGGTGATGATGATCTAACAGTAGGCAGTATTAATCCGTATCAGCTGTTTCTGATTTTTCATGAACTGGTAGAAGGTATGGATGCGCGAAAAATGAATCACGCATCAGACCTGGGCTGGATGATCGATGCTTCTCACAATGTAAAGGATCCGTTGGAAGATTTACTGCAGTCTGTTGAAGCCATTCAGCTGGCCTATGCACAGGCGTTGCTGGTTGATCAGAAAGCGCTGGAGTTTGCGCAGGAAAAAAATGACGTAGCGTTGGCCCAGGAAATTTTACAGACAGCTTATCGTACGGATGTGAGACCTTTGGTAGCGGAAGCCAGGCTCCGTGCAGGGGCGGCATTAAACCCCGTGGACCTCTTTCGTGAATTAAAAATCAGAGAGCAGCTCGTTAAAGAACGCGGCTCTCAGACTGTGGCCACTGGTTTATAAATCCATATCTGTCCTACTTTGGAATTTGGAATCTGAAATCTGAAAATCGTTTATGCCAACTTCCGTCATTGCGATATTTGACATTGGAAAAACCAACAAGAAGCTTTTCCTTTTCGATGAAGCGTATAATATCGTATTGGAAAAATCTGTGAAGCTTGAAGAGGTCACCGATGAAGATGGAGAAGCTTGTGAAGATATTGAAGCACTCACGAAATGGATGAACGAATGCTTTCAGGAAGTGAGCTCCAATAAACAGTTCGACATTAAGGCTGTCAACTTCTCCTCTTACGGTGCAAGTTTTGTTCATTTGGGAAATGACGGGAAGCCCATTACTCCTTTATATAATTATCTCAAGCCCTTTCCGGAAGATCTGAAAAAGAAATTCTACAATGATTACGGAGGTGAAATGGCCTTTTCCATGTTCACAGCATCACCGGTATTGGGGAATCTGAATTCAGGCATGCAGCTCTACCAGCTGAAATACAAACAGCCTGATCTGTTCAGAAGAATTCAAACGAGTCTGCATTTGCCACAGTATGCTGCATACCTGTTTCACAAACAATGTTACTCAGACATCACCAGCATTGGCTGTCATACCAACCTTTGGAATTTCCCATTGCACATATACCATGATTGGGTAAAAGCAGAAGGGGTCCTCCCCAAGCTTGCACCTATCCGTTCTTCCGATGGAGCAGTACCGGTATCGCTAAATGGTAAAGATATCCTGTGCGGCATAGGCCTGCACGACAGCTCCGCGGCACTGATTCCATACCTCGTCAGTTTTCCTGAGCCATTTTTATTACTCTCAACCGGAACATGGTGCATCAGCCTCAATCCTTTTACGGATGATCCTCTTACCGTAGAAGAATTAGAAAAAGATTGCCTCTGCTACTTGTCATATCGGGGAAATCACGTTAAGGCTTCAAGACTGTTTGCCGGATTCGAACATGAAAAACAGACAAAACGATTAGCTGAACACTTTCACGTGCAGGAAGGTTATTACAAAACAGTGGAGTACATGCCTGAGCTTGCACAATCCACCGGAGTTGATTTTCTTAAGCAGGATGATCTGTCAACGTATTCTTCTTACGCAGAAGCTTATACACAACTCATCCGTAGCCTGGTGAACCTGCAGGTAAGCTCCACCAAACTTGTTTTAAAGAACACACCGGTAAAGCGCATATTCGTGGATGGTGGATTCAGCAAGAATCCTGTTTTTATGAATCTCCTTGCTTCTTCCTTTCCCAACATTGAAGTGTATGCAGCCTCCATGGCACAAGCCAGCGCACTGGGTGCAGCTATGGCTATACATCAGCACTGGAATAAAAAACCGCTACGTTCAGATGTGCTGAATCTGAAATACTATACCGGTGCGAGTACTATTCTACGATAGAATCCATCTCACTCCTTTCTGGTTCTCCATAATTTCCGGAACGGTTTCCCCAGGTTATACACCAAACTCATGGTTATACACATCGGGCAAACACCGAATCGGAAAAAGAACAGCAATACTTTTTTGTAAAAGGGCAGATTGGCCGGAGTGATCGGACAGCTTACACCATCACCTTCAAATTCCCGGATACCCCATACATTCATAGATTCCTTCATACGCTATCCAAAAAAATGATACAGGCACATGGCCAATAAGCTTACCGAAACAATGCAGAGGATCATCTTTGTTTTTGTGGTCATACGTTTTTGATTTTAAGGTTCAACAGTTAATACCCGTACGATAACACTATCGCCCGGAACCATAAATAAAAAAAGGAGCTTAAAGCTCCTTAACCATTTCCTTTTTCACCTGCTCTATACATTTATACTTTTGATTGGCAGCAGTGTGTTTGTTCTTCCAGCCCATTTTTGCCATCAGAACGTCCATCGGTTCTTCATAAAAGAATAATGCTTTAAGAATACGCTGGCAATTTGCCGTAACCCGGCTCAACCAAATTTGGATCTTTTGCATAACCGGTAATTCTACCTCAACATCGGATGGAACTTCCTCTATCTCATCCGGCAGATGATCCTGATAAACCAGTTTATTATCCCGCAGATGTTTTAACCACAGGTTCCTTGAAATGGCAAACAAATAGGTTTTTAATGAGGATGTCAGAACAAAGTCAGGCCGATTTATTTTTTCAAGTAACACCACTATCGCTTCCTGAAAAGTATCGCGCGCGTCTTGTGGTGTACCGCTGTTCTTCCGAATGTAAAATTCAACGGAAGGATAACTGGTTTTATACAGATATTCAAAAGAAGAATTATCTCCGGTTTTAAGATTCTTCAATAATAGATTTTCTGAAATCCTCATGGACCACAAAGTTAGTTATTCCTTAATACCGCATTCTTCCTGTCATCACCCCGAATCGTTATTTTTTTAAAATTTTAATTCCAATGTCAATAAAAAGTTCCGGCCTGGCCTAAGAACATTCCCCCAATCCATATGTGTATAGTATGCTTTATCAAAAATATTCTCAAAACCCGCGTTTAACGTCATTCGGGTAGATTGAAAGTTATATCCTAATCGTGCATTAAAGACTGCATACGCGGGAGTTTCATCTTCACCGAAGGATTCGTTGACCCTTCGCTGTGCTGTCCCACTTTCACATTCCAGCTGCATGGTCAATTGTTTTTGCGTGAGCTGCAGTGTCGTTGTATTACTCAGCGGTGCGATCAAAGGTAATGGCCAACCCGAATGATCAGCGCCCCAGGTATATTTGGAAACACTGATCACCTGAAGTGTCCTTGTAAGTCTGGCCAGCACACTTAGTTCACCTCCTGCTAGTGTAGCTGAAGAAATATTATGATAAACCTTAACACCACGCGCTCCGGGTGTCATGGGAGAAATATCTTCAGCGCTTTGCGCAAAAATATAATCAGGCATATACTGGTAGAACCCGGAAAGTCCGGCCTGAATACGATCGCTATAAAAATTCAGTGTCACATCACCAGACCAGCTTTTTTCAAGGTTAAGATTGGGGTTGCCGATGTAATCGTATCCATCGTACCGGTTGAATAAATAATAACCGTATGTTTCACTCAGTGTAGGAAACCGCTCTCCATAGCCAGCATGAATATCAAGTATAAATTGCTCACTCAACAGCTGACGTACGTTGATATTAACTGATTTAGCATCCTCATAAGATGCTCCTACCGGAAGATCATAAAAAACTTCCAGCTGATCTCTGCCCAGACCTGGATTTATAGTGGTTCTGGCCAGATCGAGCCGGGCACTTAATGTAAGTCGCGTAACATAGGAGATGCGGTAATTATCCTGGATATATATACCCGATACACTTCGGTCAGACGAAGGCCAGGTTTGCATATACATGGATGGGCCATCATCAGGATACATAACCATTTCAGCCAGCACTTTATTCAGATAAAAATCAGAGCGGAAAGAAAGTGTATGTTTCCCGGCCGCCTGAAATTTTCCTTCCACATACAAACCTGATGTAGTGCTTTCTCCGGGCATATCCATATGCATGATTACATCCTCACGCTGGCTGTCGTCCATGGTATGATGTACACTGTTATAATAAATTTTCGCCTGCAGATTTTCGAGACGCTGATGACAACGATAACGCTGAAAACTCACCGCGTACATTCGTGCCTTTGCCAGGCCTACATCCATGGGCAATGCAGGGAAGCCGATATTCCATCCATTATCCCAGAGCATATTTGCCTGAAGGGTGTCTTGCCCGGCTGCCCATTTTCCACCCACCGCGAAATTTAGTTTTTCATATTGTGAGTGCTCAACGATTGTTCCTCCCCCTGCGCGGTAGTCATTCGCTTTCCGGTAGCTCACACTGGCATTATAGGCGTGCCTGTTTCCACTGAGATTAAAGGCGCTGTAAGCATTCATTCCCGAAGCTGCAGATTGAAATCCAACGCCAGCTTTTCCATAAAGAAGAACAGGTGATAAAACCGGTGGAGCCAGTTTCATATCCAGCGTTCCTCCCACGGTTGAGCCCATTATGGCTCCGTTTGATCCGAATTTCACATCCATGGTTTTGAGATTCTGCGGCTCTATATATATAGTGACCGGATCCATCTTATCGGTACAGGCCCCAAACATCTTCATTCCATCGATGGTGACATTGATCTGCCCACCTGACATTCCACGCAGAACGGGCTCCTGGCCGTATGCGCTGCGCCTGATCAGGCAAACACCGGGAACACGATTCAAAATATCCTCCAGTGTTGCCGACCTGTTGGCCCGAAAGAAATTTTGTAAGGTATCTTCTTCTGCCCGAGTTGACTGAACGGTAACTTCGGAAAGCATAACCGTTGAAATACTATCGGTTTTATCCTGAGCGAAGGTTAGTATTGACTGAAGGATCAGTAATACCGTTAATATCTTAGCCATATGATTACGGGCTTACTATTCATTCAATAGTAGTATCAAAGCTCATCTCCTGAATAAGTTCGTTATCCTGAAGAACATCCAGGTGAACTCTCCACAAACCCGTCATGGTAAAATTTACTTTACCGAGGTAGTGTCCACGATCCGTGTGAACGGGATCAACGTTGTTCGGTGAACCATGATCCATAGAAGGCATTTCCGGAGCAATACGGAAAGCAAGGTCTTCTGCTGGCGTGTAATAATCACCCTGTTTACGAAATGCTATTACATCAAAAGGATTTACACCTACTTTTACCTCTCCGGTAAAACGATATCCTACATAAAATTTTTCTTCACCACTGACAAAGGATCTCATGCGAGGTGTTACCGGATTGGCAACGGATACATCTAAATCAGCTGAACCGGTTTTTCCATTGTGATGATTATGAACACGAACATTCAGCTTCCAGTATCCCATATCACCGGATGGCATACTGAACATCACTCCGGCAGGGAACAGACTGTTATTTGCTTCTTCATTTATGGGATCCTCTACCGGGCATGAATGACTCATTCCACTCATCATGGTCATTTCTGGATAAAGGTGAACGTGCGATTCAGTGATCTGATCACCATTAGCAGAATCATACAAGACAATGTATAACTCATTATATCCGGCAAACAATTCCTCTTTTGCCCACACTTCTACTTTAGCCTCCGCACCCAGCGCATATCCGTCTGAAATTTTAACAAGGCCCTGTGTTGGATCAGGAGTAACCTCGGTGTCTGAGCATGCGAGTGCTATCATCGCTAATGCAGTAATTACTATATTTTTAATGCTATTTTTCATGTGATTATAGTTTAGACAAAGCTCTGCCATGAAGACGTTAGCCGTCTTCACGCACCTGTTTTTTTAAATAATTTTATTAATGATTGTCTTGAAGATTAAGACAGTTGTGGTGGATGAAAGTATCCTGCTCCTGATGGAGATACGTAATGAATACCTACTCTTGAGAACGATTTTGGTGCCAGGACAAATCCGACACCAACGGTATCTTCTGGATTCCAAATTTCAGAAAGCGGATAATCTTCAAAACTCACTTTCGGTAAAGGTGATACTGGAACTGTTTCTTCTTTCATAGCCGTTTTGAGCTTGACCATGAGAACGCACTGACCGTTGCAATGCAGCTGCGGTTTATCCTTATTAATACAAAGAATAGTAGCGAAATAATCTCTTTGTGCATAAAACTCCAGCAGAGGAGCCAGAGGCCGGCAGAGGGCAACCAGGTAGAGTATTACAAACAGAATGGCAAGTGAAGAGCGCATAATTATCTGAACAAACCTAATAGGCACTACTCCGGTAAAACATGACTATTGTCAGGATTTGAAATGATCTTCCGACAGCTGCCAAATTCACGTCTTATCAGATTGATGCTATATGATTTGGATCATAACCACCATTGGTTACAAGGCCGGATTTTTACTTCATAATAGTCTTTCCAACTAAACAACAATGATATGATCACTTTAGATGAACAACTGGATATGGCCTCGGTCACAGTAGCTGACATCGCTCTTACTTTTCCATACTCACTGGAAATTCTGAATCGTTATAACCTGGATTATTGCTGCAGTGGTAAGAAAAACTTTGTCGATGCTTGTGATAAAGCAGGTTTACCGGTAGAAAAAATATGGCGCGAGATCCTGCTGTCAAAATCAAATGTCAGCGGTGATAACCGTGTTCGTTTTGATACCTGGGAAGTACCACTACTGATTGACTTCATCATTCAACATCACCACCGCTATGTCCGTGAGTCCATTCCACAAATTCAGGAACTACTGGATAAGGTTTGCAGTGTGCACGGTGAGGATAGTCCGGTGTTGTACCTCATCCGTTCAGATTTCAGTGAGCTTGCCGAAGAATTACTTCAACATCTTCCCAAGGAAGAGCAGGTTCTTTTCCCGGCTATCCGAAGAATATTTGACCGCAATTCTCCATCCTGCTATATCTCTCCGATTCCTGAACATCTGGGTGGTCCCATAGCTGTAATGGAACATGAACATGACCGCGCAGGACAACTGATTAAGTCCATCCGGAAGAGCTCAGAAAATTATACACCTCCAGCTTATGCCTGTCCAACATTTCAGCTTACGTATAAAATGCTGAGAGAATTTGAAACCGATCTGCTGCAGCACATTCACCTCGAAAACAATATCCTGTTCGCTAAAGTAAAATAAACTCTTCCCGTACTTTTTGGGTTTTTATTTTGTGGGCTTTGCATGAGAAATACATTTCACAAGACACAAAGATTGATCGCAAAGGGTGCGAAGCCTTTTAACCCCACACTTCATGGAATTGAATCAGCAAATTCTTAGTGATCTTATCATTTATATGAAGTATGCCCGGTACCTGCCGGAGTTTCATCGCAGGGAATCCTGGCAGGAGATCTGTTCGCGGTATGAGAACATGATGACTGAAAAGTATCCTCAGCTCAAAGAAGACATTCATCATTGGATGGGATATGTATACAACAAGAAAGTATTGCCTTCCATGCGTGCTCTGCAATTTTCCGGTACAGCAATCGCCCGGAATCATAGTCGTATTTACAACTGCGCGTATTTACCGGTAGATGACATCCGTGCATTTTCGGAAACGATGTTTTTATTATTGGGAGGAACAGGTGTAGGGTATTCCGTTCAGTATCATCACGTAGAAAAGTTACCTTCCATTAAAAAAGCGGAGAAATCAAAGAAGTTCCTGATTGGTGACAGCCTCGAAGGATGGGCCGATGCCATCAAAGTATTGATGAAGGCATACTTTGGATTAAGCGCTTACCTGCCTGAATTTGATTACTCCGATATTCGTCCTAAAGGTGCGCGGCTGATAACAGCCGGTGGCAAAGCTCCCGGACCTGAGCCGCTCAAAATTTGTGTAGCTCATGTACAAGCCGTACTTGATCGAAAACAAAATGGCGACAAACTCACACCGCTGGAATGTCACGATATTCAATGTTATCTCGCCAACGCTGTGCTTGCGGGTGGTATACGAAGATCAGCCATGATCGCTTTATTCTCCCTTGACGATGAAGAAATGCTGACCTGCAAATTCGGAAACTGGTGGGAGCTGAATGAGCAACGCGGGCGTGCCAACAACTCCGTAGTACTGCAGCGTGACATCATTTCCCGTGATCAGTTCTTCAGTCTCTGGAAGAAAATAGAACTCTCCGGATCTGGCGAACCAGGCTTTTATTTTACCAACGATACAGACTGGGGTACAAATCCTTGTTGTGAGATTGCTCTTCGCCCCTTTCAGTTCTGCAATCTGTGTGAGATCAATGTATCGGATATTGAGAGCCAGCAAGACCTCAATGACCGTGGGCGGGCAGCAGCATTTCTGGGAACCCTGCAGGCGGGCTTTACTGATTTTCATTATCTCCGTGAAGAATGGAAAACCACAACATCGCAGGATGCATTAATTGGTGTAGGAATGACGGGCATCGCCAGCGGGCAAATTGATAAATATGACTTACGTGAAGCCTCCGAAGAAGTCAAGCTTATGAACCTCGAAACTTCGGCACGGATCAACATTCAATTTGCTGCACGTTGTACTACGATCAAACCATCCGGAACAACATCTTTGGTGTTGGGCACCTCGTCTGGTATACATGCCTGGCACAATACCTTTTACATAAGAAGGGTTCGCATAGGTAAAAATGAAGCGCTGTATACTTACCTGGCCATCCACCATCCCGAATTACTGGAGGAAGATCTCCTCAACAGTAAACAGGCGATCATTTGTATTCCACAAAAAGCGCCTGAGGGAAGTATTATCCGGACAGAAAGTACTATGAATCTGCTGGCGCGTATCCGCAAATTCAATATGCAATGGGTAAGAAACGGATTCAGAAGAGGAAGTAATGCAAACAATGTATCGGCCACTGTATCTATTCCTGACTCTGAATGGCATGATGTAGGTGAATGGATGTGGATGAACAAAGCATCCTACAACGGGCTAAGTGTACTTCCCTATGACAACGGAAACTACAAGCAGGCACCATTCGAAGATATCACACCTGAAAAATTTCATGAGCTGGAAAATAGCTTAAAGGTGATTGACCTCACACAGGTGTTTGAAGTGGATGACGAAACTGACCATAAAGCGGAAGCGGCTTGTGCAGGGGGAGCATGCACGATTGTGTAATTCCAAAATTCCTTGTTCCAGATTTCTAATACTATTCACGGGTAATCAGAAGTCCGGAACAAGGATTTTAAATCAAAGATTATGGCTTATCCCGTTGATTTGTCTAATTTTCTCTCAAAGAAAAGAAAATTGATCCCATCAGCGCTTCTGCAAAAATTCAAGGCCCGGCTCGTTACCATGCGAAAAGAACAGTTGTTGTTCGAAGAAGGGGATCCTGCTGTTGATTTCTTTCAGGTAGAAGAAGGCCAGGTAAAAATGTATATCATTAATCCGGATGGGCAGGAGTTTATACAAGGTGTCTTTAATGCCGGTGAAAGTTTTGGCGAGCCTGCATTGCTGGGCGGCTTTGATTATCCCAGCAGTGCTATGGCCGTTACAGCCGGAAAACTTTGGAGATTGCCACGCCCTGAATTTCTCCAACTACTAAAGGAGAATTTTGATTTGCACCTTAAACTTGATCAGGTATTGTGTAAGCGGTTGCAGTATAAATCCATGATCCTTACCGAAGTTTCTTCGTACGATCCTGAGCACCGCCTTACTACTGTCCTGAAATATTTCAAAGCCAAACTCACAAAAGCTGAAGACTCTGAAAAGATCATCATCCCCTTTACCCGTCAGCAGTTAGCCGACATGACCGGGCTGCGTGTGGAGACGGTAATCCGTTCCATCAAAAAAATGGAAAAAGAAAAGAAGCTCACTTTAGTGGGACATAAGATAAAGTTCTGAGTCTATTCGAAAGCATTCTCCAGCCAGGCTCTCATTTTTGAAACTTCAAATTCCTGAACAGCAAGCAGAGAGACGAATTCAGATTGTTTGATGGAATCATGGTGGAATAACTTGGTCGTTAAACCTCTATAGTATTCAATCCCGGATTTCAGATTATCACAAAATAGTAAAGCATCTTTCAAACCTTTTCTGTCTTGTGTTTTCCTTATCACTGCAAGCTTTTCATTCAGGTAACTGATATTCAGATCAAGTTCTTTAATAAACACATGCGGCCGATTAGGGTATGTCAACACACTACTGCGACCGTAAATATGATCTGTCATTTCACGAAGGGAAACAGTCCGGTTAAAGTAAGCTATGTTAGGTCCAGGGCACACCGTAACTGCAGCCAGATGTTTTACCGTAGGTAATCCATATTTATTCATCGCAGCGTTACTCAACCCAATGCATAAACATTCTTTGCTTACAATTTCTTCATAGCGATCTGCATATTCAGCTTCAGGGAGATTAAGTGATTTTAATTGATTGATCTTATGCCATTGATAGGTTCGTGATGCCGTACAGATGGGTTCCTTTGTGAACTCGGTATTGGAAACCAGAAATTTTTCGGTACACGGACTTCCGGGGGAACCCTTCCTGATTCTCGCTTGTCGCTCACGATCTGCACTTGTTCCCTTTAAGTAATTAAACCGAACACCAAGCGGGGAGTTTTTACTCAGTATAACATCCTTTTCACGTGCTTTACTCAACAATGCTAATGTTGCATCATCGACAGTAGTTGCTTCCGGGCAAAGTAAAAATGGTGTTCCCCAACCTACACTTTCGATATCATAGTGACGAATAAGAAATTCAGATTCCTCAGCCGTTCCGATTCCACCTTGTGCAGTGATCCGTATGGGATGTGGCTGACCAAATCTTAATCCATTCTTTTCTGCAACCGGCTTGTACAAAGCAAACAAAGCATCAACCAATCCCCTTTTCTTCGACTTGAATTCGTCCAGAATAGGGCCTATTAAATTCCCATCCGTAGCAAATGCATGACCGCCACAATTAAGCCCGGATTCAATTCTGAACTCGCTGACCCAGATCCCCTTCTTTGCCAGGTATTTTCCCTGAATCAACGCAGAACGATAGTCACTCACCTTGATCACAATTTTCTTATCAAAGACACCAGCACCCCTGGCATCAAATTCCCGGAGTTCTTCCAGGTAGTTGAACAACCGTGGATTTAGTCCGGCAGAAAAGACAATGGAAGAATTTTTTAAATCACTCTTCGCATAACCACGCAGGGCGGCCAGCGCATCAGACGAATTTAACAACAGTTGCCCATTCCGGTTACGGTTATCTTTATCAACTTTCGTCATGATATTCACATCGATCGCTCCCGGCTTCACCTGATCACGGAGGTATTGCTGAAGTGCACCAGAATCTGCAGGCGAGTTCATAACCTCCTTCAGTAATTTCCGGAATTTATTTTCCGATGGGAGCATCTCAAAATATTTCACAATCTCAGAGCCGGCTTCAAATGCAGATGCTCTTACCTTCTCCACCTGTTCCTGCACTATTTTATTCACCAGGTTCAGGTAGTCTGTGATTCTCCGCGCACGGAAGTCAGGTTCACGGGAAGATATCGGCTTGAACGGCTCCTGGCGTTGCTCGTAATAATATTTCCGCATCGCTTCTACCAGGCGGTCTTCGATGATCGAGATAACCGAATCAATTCCATAACGCGCTACTTTCACGGGAGAATCGATGGTGTACGCCAATCCCATAACGGGGATATGAAAGGTATGGAGGCTGTTTATTTTCATCACGTAGTTCATTTAAATATATTGCCACAAAGGCACCCGGCACAAAGTTCAAGACCCTCAAAAATGTACTTTATACCAATGTGCCTTGTGGCAATACAGGATATTCACTCTTATATTTTATCCATGCTCAAACAATCCCATCTTTTGCTGAAATACATGAGCGATATTTCCTGCCCGTTGTTTTATTTCTTCTGCATTACCTCCGGCAAATAGTTCATCTACCGTATGGATAAACAAACTGAGCCATTGCCCAAAGTGTGCACCGGTGATAGATAGCATAACATGTTTTTGAAAAGGATTTCCACGGTAGCTTCCTTCACCCAGTAACATAGACGACCAAAAGCTGTACATGATGGGGAGATGTTTATTCCAGTTCACATGGTTAAAGACCGGTGCAAGCAGTGGGTCTGCCTGCACGCGATCATAAAACCTATCAACTAACATTTCTATATCTTTGCGTGAAACAATATCGTTTTTCTCTGTCATTTTGAATTTAATTTGCAGGTGGCAGTAGCACTTGGTCAACCACATAGATCACACCGTTGGATGTAGGTACAACACCCACTACGTTCGCTCCATTCACCTGGATCTTATCACCTGCTTTCGATAGTTTAATATTCTGTCCGTTTACCTGGTTCAGCGACATACCATCCTGAATCATATTATCACGGATAACACCTACATAGACGTGATACTCAAGAATATTTCTCAGCTTCTCTTTGTTCTCTGGCTTCACCAGATCATCCACTGTTCCAGCGGGAAGCTTTGAAAAGGCCTCATCACTCGGAGCAAATACTGTAAACGGTCCGGCATTGGAGAGAGCATCGACATATTCCGCAGCCTTCAATGCAGCTACTAATGTTTTGTGATCCGGTGAGCTTACTGCCACCTGAACAATATTTTTCTGAGACTCGTTATCCTGAACAGTAGATTGGCCACCTTCTACCGCTTCAACAAGGGATGCTTCTGGCGCTTTGGTATTGGTACTGCAGGCTATACATACCGACAGGGCAATGGATATGGCTATATTGGTTTTCATAAGTAGTGATGTTTATCGGGTTAAAGATCACGTTAGACTACCAATTACTTTATGATTCTGATCATATTGGAGCGATGACTTTTTTCAGCTTCCTGTTATGTATATAAATGGACACGAAGGCAAGGCAAGAAGAACCACAAAGTAAATTCTTCATGATCCTTCGTGTCTTAATGACTTTGTGGAAAAAAATATCAGAGATCTTTCCGAATAAAAATCCGGAGCGCAACCCATAGTGGCAGAATGGCCCAGAGAAAAAGTATGGAACCTGAAAACAGCATCCCCAGGCTACTACCAAAGAAGTCCTTGTAAAAAGCACCGGTATAGCCCATCAGCGCAGAGATGTCGAGTTGTAACAGCATGATGATACGCCCAAGGTCCACGGGATTGAAGGCAATCAGAGTCAATGTTATTTTTTCAAGCGGATAGTCGCTGAAGCTGTATACGATCCACAGGAGGATGCCATCATACAACAGGGAAAAATAAAACCAGAACAACAGCGCAATACCAATGGCTTTTGCTTTATCGCGCGTGAGCACAGAAGCCAGGAATGCCATCGAAACAAAAACAAAGGTAAGCGCCACACCCGTGAACAGCAGTGCAATTGCACTTTGATTCGCTCCGAAGATCAATACCGGAATTCCGATCCCGGCTACATAGGCTGCACAAAGCGAAGATGCCACCGCCATATATTCACCAAGAAAAATCACTTTGCGATTCACCGGTTGCGCCAGCATCAGTTCAATAAACTCATATGAGTTAAAGAAATGTATGGTGGTAAAAATGATGCTGATCAGCGGAACAACCATCAGCACAATATTCAACAGGCTCAGCACCACTTTGCTGGTATCACTGTCCAACTGAAACAGCGCAAAGGTGCTGATCCAGAGAAAGACTGTGTACAAAAGAACGAAGCGTGTTCTTACTATGTCGTAGAATATATATTTAATGATGCGTGTCATAGTATTGATTTATTCGATAACAGAAGCCAGCAATTCTTTCTGGCGGATCAGTGTGGCAATAGCTTTACCTAAACGTTTTTCACTGGTTTCAGCCTTTAGCTTCTCAATGGTATCATTATACTGTATAAGTCCTTCAAAAATGTACACCACATCTGAGGCCAGTTCATCAAGATCACTGAGTACATGAGAGGTTATCACCATCAGCTTACCCCGTTGTTTTTCATGAAGGATCTTTTCTTTCAGGATCTCGACTGAAACCGGGTCAAGGCCAGCGGTAGGTTCGTCCAGTATAAATACCGGAACATTGAACATGAAAGCCAGCGCAGCACTTACTTTCTGCCGGGTTCCCCCTGACAGTGCATGCATTCTCTTGTCATATATCTTATAGAGTTTGAAAGCATCGATCAGCTCTTCATCAATCTTGTCATAGCCCTGGCGGATGTTTTTCATCATATCGAACAGCTGACCAATACGCATGTTATCCGGATACCGCCCGATCTGCGGCATATAACCAATTTTCTCACGATACTTCCAGTCGTTGGAAATAGCTTTGTTATCAACCAAAATATTTCCTGATGATGGAATGACCAGTCCTAAAAGGCTTTTTATCAGTGTTGTTTTTCCGGAGCCATTCGGGCCTATTAATGCATAGCTTTTTCCGGAAACCAGGTCCAGGTTCACCTGATTCAGTACCTGCAGTTTCCCAAAAGACTTACTTATATTTTTAAATGAGATCATACGGTTTCATGGAAGGTAAATCATCCTTTAAATTTTCCGGTGTAATCACCGGCATGGCCTTCTCGGCACGATCCATCAAGAAAACCAGAAAGCTTCTCCATAATAATACCGCTGTGGGCATGCGCTCCACAATCATACCATACATGCTTACCGGGCGGTACGGGACATCGCCAATGGAATCATGATTCAGATCGTAGCCTTCATACTTATCCCAGTAATTGCCAGTGATCTTGTTCAGGACAAGTGAACCGTTAGTGACCATATCAAAAGTATTAGCCTGAAAATTATTCCGTGCAAACGTATTGTCGTCACAACTGGCCTGAAGCCGTATTGCATAGCCATTGGCCGAGAACAAATTCTCTTTAAATTCTATGCGACTGCTTCCCTCCATAAATATTCCTACAGAGTTCTGATCAAAGTGATTACCTGTAACAAAGCTGTCGCGAATGTCTTTCAGTAAAAGACCATAAGCCGAGGACCCCCAATTGTGCTTAAAAATATTGTCAATCATCTTCACACCTTTGGTATACATCACCGCCACGCCTGCTCCATTATTAATAAATGTATTATTACGGTATTCATCGTTATGCGAAAACATAAAGTGAAGACCATACCGCATGTTGCCTTCGCTGTAATTATTGGTGATCAGCGAGTTGGTGACGAACTCGAAATAGATACCATCCCGATGGCCCTTTACCCGGTTGTTATGAATCGTTACGTGTTCACACTTCCAGAGGTGAATGCCATTTCCGATCTGATGCTCAGCTTCGGCATCGGATTCCAGGTCATTATTTTCGATCCACGATTGTGATGAGTTAGCGAAATAAATTCCGAAGAAGGTATTCCTGAATTTATTTCCGCGGATACGTAGTCCTTTTGATTGCAGTACCTTGATCGCTGCCAGATCGTTGATGCTGGCAATGCCTGTGTTCATGAAATAAAACCCCTGAACAACCACGTGATCTGCATGGATCGTGAAAATCTCATATTTATCTTCACCGTCAAGCACAGGAAAATTCTTTCCAATAAGTACGATGGATTTTTCGAGAATGATGTTCCCTTCGCGATAGGTACCCGGACCAACCTGAATGGTGTCTCCGGTTTTCGCCAGTGTTATAGCTTGTGCGATCGATTTTATTTTTTCAGTTTCTCCAACATAAATTACACGGGCAACCGAATCGGTCGCCAGTAAAATCAAAACCAGAAAAAATAACGGTCGCATTACGTTTTCAGATTATTCAAATTGCTTCACCAGTTTTTCCCAGGTTAACGCATGTCCATTCCATTCTTTCAGGATTGAATCCAGGTCTTGCGTTGTGTTGAAAGCTGCTACCTGGCTTGCCATCGGGCTTCGTATAGCTTCGGATCTAATGTACTGTGCACTTTTTACATCGATCAGCTCGCCCGGTTTCATAAAATCAATCACCAGGTGATGGGCGATATTTTCCTGGGGCTCATACCCCGATTTGTAAAACCCGATCATGCAATTCACATCATCGAATTTATAGACCTTTCCTTTTTTTGTGACGATCTCTGATCCAAATTTCTGATCCATCAGCGTCATCTTGCAGGCATAACAGGCATCTTTCCCAAATTGCAGGGGTTCCGGCTTAACACTGCAGGCATTCATAAAAGTCAGCAGCATGAGTATGAACAGAATATTCTTCATGATCTTTTATTTGAAAAGATTTCATAAGCCAATACGCCAGCGACCAGCATCCCTGAAACCAGGAATATCCATCCTCCCGTATCCGGTCCTGAAAACGCGGTGAAATTCAAAAGTTGTTTTGTACCAATGAGGGGTGGCTGATACGCCATACCTGGAACTACGATTGGCGCTTTCGGGTCCAGGTTGTGACCATAGTCATATCCCCACAGGTAAAAATCCACCAGTGCAGCAACTCCGGTTGCAACGATAATCAGGAAGTAAGCCCATAGTACCATGCGCTTGTTCACCAGGGCAGTCAAAATTCCAACACCAATGATGAAACCTACGATGTAGATCATGTATCCGAATTCAGGGAACATGGATACTTCAATGTGCCGCATGCCGATATAGTGATTCAGCGCACTGATGATCTTTACATCTCCCGAAATCGTGTTAATCCAGATTTTCATTTCCAGACCTTCGGGGTATTGTGGTGCCCACATGAGAATCTGCCACAATGGTACATAGTACGCTGATAACATCAGCAGTGCTGATACAACAATGGCCATTCGCGATATAGGTTTGAGTGTGTTCATGGTTGTTGATTTTAGTAGTAAGCTCCGTCCCGAATGTTTACCCTAACCTTTCGGGAACGGAGCTTTTCAACCTGTAAACTATGCTGTCAACTATTGACCAGCGCCACTGGTGTTGTCTTCAGTCTTTCCGGTTGAGTATTTTAAAGGGACGTTATTTCCGGGAGCAGATATCCGCACATATCCCTGCATCTCCTGGTGCAATGCAGAGCAGAAGTCAGTACAGTAGTACGGAACAACTCCTGTTGCATCGGGTTTCCATTTCAATGTTTGCGTTTCGCCTGGCATGATCAGTATCTCTGCGTTATTTGCACCTTTGATCGCAAAGCCATGCGGTACATCCCAGTCTTGTTCCAGGTTAGTTACGTGAAAGTAAACTTCATCACCCAGTTTTATACCTTCAATGTTATCGGGTGTTAAGTGTGAACGTATGGCCGTCATATATACGTGCACCTGATTTCCTTTACGTTCAACTTTTGTTTTGCCTTCTCCTTTTGCCACGTAAGGATGATTATTGTCTTCCAGTCTGTAGATCTTGGTAGAGTTCGGCATGATCATGCTGGCCGGAATAGATTCGGCATAATGTGGCTCACCGGTGGTTGGGAAGTCAAGGATAAGCTGCATTTTATCACCGCTGATGTCATACAGCTGTGCAGATTGCGTGAGCTCAGGGCCTGTAGGCAGGTAACGATCTTTTGTGATCTTGTTATAGGCTACCACATATTTACCGTGAGGTTTTTTGGTTGGACCACCCGGTACACTCAGGTGACCAATGGAATAGTATGTAGGAACACGATCCAACACCTCCAGGGATTGCACATTCCACTTCACAATTTCAGAAGACACAAAGAAAGATGTATACGCATTTCCATTCGCATCAAACTCGGTGTGCAGCGGACCAAGACCGGGTTTCTTCACTTCTCCGTGCAGTGCAGCATCATACTTGATGACAGGTATTCCGGCAAAGTCGCCTTCAAAATTCTGGTCGGCAATGGCTTTCTGAATTTTCGTGAAAGAGAACACCGGAATGAGTGCAGCAAGTTTACCACTTCCAACAATGTATTCACCGCTGGGATCAACATCACAACCGTGAGGTGATTTCGGACAGGGAATAAAATAAATGATATCTTTCAGTTCAAGCGGATCAAGCTGAAGTACTTCGTTCAATATGGTTGATGAGGCCATGTGTGTGCTTTCGTCAAGCACATTGTGCGCATATTTCGCTTTGACGGTTTTCCCCTTTCCGGCTTTGAGATATTCTTCAGCTTTTTTCCAGTTCACCGCCATGATAAAGTCTTTGTCTTTCTGTGAAGCATTTACTTCCAGTAAAGTATAAGCCTGTTCGGTGTTGTAGCAGGAGAAGAAGAACCATCCGTGAGAAGGGCCTTTACCGGCACGGGCCAGATCGAAGTTCACGCCCGGGGTCACCAGCTGGAAAGCAATCTTCATATGACCGGCTGTGTCTACACGTATAAAACTTACCGTGCCTTTGAAGTTCTCTTTATAAGAAGAGATCGGCACGTCCGTTTTATCTCCGATGGGAACACTGAAACGTGTGCTGGCAACAACGTATTCGGTGTTCTCCGTAATAAAAGGTGAAGAGTGATTACCACCACTGTTGGGTAACTCCAGAATTTCAACCGTCTTGAACGTTTTCATGTCTATCCGGGCAACGCGGGGTGTGTTGTTGGCATTACCAAAAGCCCAGCGGCCATCGTGCTCACCATTCGTGGTGGATAAAGCAATATGGTGCAGGTCATCCCAGGGAACAAAACCGTGTGATGTGTTGAGCATAGGTTTACTCTCTTCACTGAATCCCCAGCCGTTTTCCGGGAACACAGAGAATACCGGAATGATCCTGAACAGTCTTCCTGACGGAAGACCATAAATACTCATCTGGCCATTGAATCCACCGGAAACTACATTATAGAACTCATCATACTTTCCCGGAGGGACATAAGCTTTAGACGCGGCATCTCCCGTGAGCGCTTGCTGTGGTCCGGCCGGTTTGCAACTGTACAAGGCAAAGGCAGCGACTATCGTTGCGAGGAGACCCGCTACCCTATATTTGGTTTTCATAGTATGTATTAATTAAGCGTGTTGTCAGATTATTTTTCACCATCGTTCTGGCGCATGAACTCCAGCACATCGCGGGCATCGCCAATGGAAACATTCTGGTTCGGCATGCGGGTAAGACAGAGCTCAAGGAGTTTTTGTGCCTCAGCATCTTTGTCCAGCATCACATCCACGTTGGTGATCATGTTCATGATCCATTCAGGCTGTCTTCTTTTAGTTACATCTTTCCAGCCCGGACCAACGATGCGGGTTTCATCCAGCCTGTGACAGGCCTGGCATTTCATTTCATAAATAGCTTTGCCTCTTCCGATGCGTTCCTGTTCAAGCGGTGTCTGGAGTTTTACTTCAGTAACCTGACCGATACCTTTGGTTGGATCTCCGGAAGCTTCAGAGACTGCATTTTCTGATTCGTGATTGGCCTCGTAGGGTTCAACTTCAGCTTCCTGTTTGGGTTTATCCGGTGCACAGGCAATCATGAACGCGAGTACTGTGATGGGAATTAACTTTTTCATGGCGTTTTATATTTATCGTTTACGGGTTGTTTCTGCCACCAAAGTACAACTCACCCCCTCTGCTCCTTATGACTCAAATCACATGACGAATGTGATTTAAATCAGTTTTCTGAAAATGAATCTGACCGGTATAAGAATTCGGGTACGGTCAGTATTGTGCTGATTGCACAATAGAATTTAATATCAATAACCACTATTAATTTAAAAAATTATTCATCAAAAGCCATCCTGCAGTCGGTGGTGATTTAATTCTTGCGATGGCCTGCACTCATCAGAAAACTGCCGGCCGAAAGCACCATCAGAGTTGAAAAAATGAATACAAGGAAAACAGACCATTCTCCCGAAATAACAAACCCTGTAACTCCTGAGATCATTACAAGCTCAGAGCCAATAAATCCGCCAACAAAGGCTTTGATCATTAACGGATTCACGGCCATGGCTCCTTTTTGAATATACCATCCGATCAGAAAAAAAGTTACAACACCAATTACAACGAGGTGTATGTAGGCAATCACAACAGGTCTTACCTCATAGGCAAGCCTGGCCATATCAGGATGAGCCGAGATAAATTGCAGAATCGTTTTCAGTAAAAAGGCCATTGCTGCCAGTTGAAATAATGTACGCGCTTGTGGTGCCAGTATTGCTTTAAAAGATGACCAGGGCTTTGGTGTACTCCTTATAAATAAGGTCATGGCCAGAATTTGAAAAGCTGCCCCGGCCATTCCAATTATATTAAACATAAAGTGTGGCTTCGCCCAAAGAACAGAAAGAACATAGGAAAGCACTGTCCCGATAAATAGTATCCGTGCTGATTGAGCAGACATTATCTGGTTCATCAATACATTATTGTCTTCGAGCAGAGTATAAAACAAGCTTAGCACGCCAAATACAAAAACACCATTGTATTGAAAATGCAGGTAGAAGTATACAGCAAAGTAATACCATTGTGATTGCACCATGCCGTTGGCCATTAAAGGTCCTAGTGAAAAAGGTCCCGCTGCCGAGATCAAAAAAAAGATCAGTGAATACCGGGCATATTGAAGGCTGATCATTTTGGTATTATTATGTCGGCTATCACGGATGAACCACCAGCAAAATATCCCGGCTACCACAGTGTGCAGGGTTGAAAGGATAATAGATACAGCACCATATCCCTGTACAGGAAACGAGATCAACATTCCCACCAGGAGAACCTGAAGAATAATAAAGAGGATTTTATATCGCTTATGGTTCTCCGTTGGAATAAATTTGAGAACATACACCAGGTACAATGCATTGAACACCCAGCCGAGAAACATGAGATGTGAATGGGCATGCAGCCAGTACGGAAAAACAAGCCAGGGAAGAGGTGAAACAAAATGCCAGCGAAGCAACAGCCCAATGCAAGCCGCTATGCAGAAAAACCAAAGGGGTATCTTAAGAAATCTTTGCATGCCGGACTTCTCGAAGCGTTAGTGTAAACAGCATAACAAAATACAACAGAATGGCAGCTGTAGTTATCCAGCCACTAATCATTCTGAAAAACAATGGGAGAATAAGAGCGTTTGACAGAACACGAACCAATAGGGAGACAAACAATAAAGCAAGTGGAATGTATAAAACAGCGTGAAACGGCTTCACCTTTATGCCCAACACACCCGGAAGAATAATTGGTCCATGTGCGAAGATCATAGCAAAAGTAAAGCCCAGAAAAAAAGTATGCACGATGGTATCATACCCAAATGCACGGTTCGACAGGGTGGTGAGAAAAAATCCATCGGCCAATAAGGCAACGTATCCACACAACAGTGCGATACCAGAGAATAACGGCAGTCCGGTTTTTTTAAGATTAACAGACAGTACATCAAAACGCATCAGCCATATGCTGATCAGAATGAGGCCAGCTCCCGCAGCGAATTTTCCGATACTGTGAAAGGGTATGATCAAACCTGCGGTGAACACGGCCAGAAAGAAAAAAAGCAAACGTTTATGCCAGATGGTTACGGGAAGAAACTTTGACAGTTCCAGCCGCTCCGAAACAATGGTAAACAGTACAAATGCCATCCACCACGGAAAGGCGGCCGGATAAAATTTCCCAAACAACAAAATTATATTTCCGGTAAACCAACACGCAGCTCCCAGGAACATCATCACAAAAATTGCATCCCAATATTTCCACAGATAGATCAGATACATGACCATCAGAAAGACGCTCGCTGCAATAAGCACTATACAGGCTATCTGAAAATTACCCGCGATAAAGAAGATGAGGCTTGACGAGCTTAATAAAGGTCCGGTAAATAATATTTTTCGTTTCAGCGGAATTACTTTTTCCAGCGCAATCAAAGATCCCAGAAAACCACCGGTCATGATAGCGCCATGATGTGCATATGCCTCTGGCAAAGGGATGTACCATCCCAGTCGTTGCAGTCCCGTCAACATTCCGGCAAGCAAGCTAAAAACGGCCAGGATCAGAAAGGGTAATCGGCTTCGTACAGAGGAGTCTTTCATTTGTGCCCCATGTTTTTTTCAGTACCCAACACCATCGCCAGGGTTTTCAGCTTAGGATTGTGATCGGCAATCAGTTTAAGTATACCTACGAACGGCACAAACAATATCATTCCAGCAACACCCCAGAGTACACCACCGCAAAAGATGGCAATAAGCATTACCAGTGCATTCACTTTCAACCGGCTGCTTACCGCTAACGGAAAAATAACATTGGCCTCCAGGTACTGAACCAAAACAAAAATACCTACGATACCAAGTGGATACCAGATTGAATCATAAGTAATCCAGGCTATAGCAATTGGCAACAACGACCCTATCAGGATTCCAACATACGGAATGAACGTAAGCACTGAAGCAATAAACCCAAAGAGGATTGCATGGGGAATACCCAGAATTAACAATCCGACACTATTCAGGATTCCCACCAGAAGGTAAACCAGAGCCATACCCTTGATGAAATTATAGTATGCTTTTATGGTGAGACTCAGTATTTCATTGATTGAAGCCTGACTTTCCCCTGGGAAGAATCGATAGATTATGTGCACCCACAGATGTCTGTAATACAGGATCAACGCAACATATACCGGAATAAGCAGCATCATGGTTGCTGACAACGCAGAAGTTGAAATAGCCTGACGGATAAAATCGAGAAGTCCCCCACCGGACTCACTCATCATGCGGCTCACCCATTGCTTTTGTTGTTCGGGAGTGATGCCATATGAACCCGACAGGATGTTACTGAATCTTTCTATTGTTTTACCCAGTTTATCCTGGAGAGCCGGAAGCTCTTTCATAAAATCAATGAATTGCGTAATGAGCAATACCACGGTAGCCGAAAAAAGAATCATGAGTACACCCACTGCAATGGCGATCGCTCCTATCCGGCTCATTCCCTTTTTTTCGAGCCAGACACAAAAAGGATAAGAAACAAAGCTGACCAGCACGGCAAAACTTATGGGTATGAATATATCCCTGCCGAAATACAGAATAAGCGAGACAAAGACCACATACTGAAGCCACTTCAGGTTGATGTCAGATGGAGAAATTGTTCGCTGCGTCATAATCGAATGATAATCGGGAGAAACAAATCTATTTGTGTAAATTGTTAGGCCTGATGAGGGTTGTCATCCACCAGACTGATAAAAATCAACCTCATCAACGAACAGATCGGATACCTTTAACTAATTAATTACCACTATGATCTCCGTATTAGGAACTACCGGTGAATATGTACTTCAGCCAAGCTTGATGGAAAAACACAGAAAAACCCTCGAATGGTTGTCCTCTACCATATTGTGGGAACGCGAAGTGATCTTTTTTCAGAAGATCCTGGATATGCACGCCTCCAAATTTACTTCTGCTGAAGACAAGCAAAAAATCAGTCATTTTCAGAATCTGATCACCTATTACCGTGGGGAAGTTATCCATCAACTCGCGAGCAAACTTCGGGAACATGAACATCATCTGGCTGAGGTGTTGCGAACAAAGAATGAACTCAAAACGGAATATTTTAAAGAACACGACAGCTTTATGAGTGAACTTGAATCCTTTGCCAAGAGCTTTGCCGAATTCAAAAGCCATCTGTTCGACTTCGTGGAGAAAGCCATGTAGCATTCTTTAAAACCTGACATAAATCAGGTATTCCCTTGATGATAATCAAAATCCTCCTGTATTCTTAAGGGTACATTTGATACATCATCAACACTGTCGCCATGAAACGAATATTGGTACCCTGCGATTTTTCAAAACCCGCTGTCAATGCCTTTCGCCTGGCTTATGATCTGGCCAGCAAGTCAGGAGGTACGGTTCACTTACTTCATGTGATTGAAATGCCTGTTCTCCACGATACGGTTCTCATGCCAGTACTGAATTTTGAACAGGAACTATTCAGAGAACTTCGTGAAAAAGCTGAAGAGGAGTTTAAAAAACTGAAGGGTGATTTTAAAAATGAAGAGGCGAAGGTAGTTTCCAAAATAGAATTTGGTCTTCCTTCACGCATGATACTGGACTATATAAAGGATAATGAGATAGACATTGTTGTAATGGGGTCGCATGGAGCAACCGGGCTTCGTGAGTTTTTCATAGGATCCAATGCAGAAAAAATCGTTCGTCATTCTCCGGTGCCGGTGTTAGTGGCAAAAGATTACCCGAAGGATTCCGTAAAAAGAATCGTATTTCCCAACACACTCGACACCGAACATCAGGAAGACCTGGTGATGAAGGTAAAAGCCCTGCAAAATTTCTTCAGTGCCACGTTGCATATTGTATGGATCAACACTCCTGTCAGTTTTACCTCTGATTCCATTACGCATGAACGTCTGAATGCATTCGCCAAACGATATATGCTTAAAGATTACACAATCCATGTGTACAACCATCCGGATGAAGAGGAAGGTATTTTGAAATTCACTAAATTGATAAATGGTAATCTGATCGCCATGGGCACGCACGGCCGTAAAGGGATAGCCCATTTCCTCAATGGAAGTCTGGCGGAAGACATCGTGAACCATACGGACAGCCTCATCTGGACATACACGTTAAAGAACGAAACACCGAAAGCATGAAAAGCATCGTCAACGAAGACGTACCCGTTGCCCAGGCTGTAACATGCTTTCATTGCGGTCAACCCTGCGAAGAAACACTATGGCTTGATAACAAGGTATTCTGCTGTTACGGATGCAAGACCGTCTTTGAAATTCTTAACGACAATGATCTGTGCGAATATTATACGCTGGATAAAAATCCAGGGATCAGCACCAAAGCCGAAGAAGGTGTATTCGCTTACCTGGATGAACCCGATATCCGGAAAAAGGTGATCGGGTTTGATTCTCCCTCCTTTGCGAGCGTACAATTCAATGTTCCAGCTATTCATTGCGCATCGTGCATCTGGCTGCTTGAACACCTGGAACGATTAAACTCCGGTATCCTTAAGTCAGAGGTGAACTTTGCGCAAAAGTCTGTGTGGATAAACTTCAATCCCCAAAAGATAACACTCAGCACAATTGCTCACCTGATGGCCAGGGTGGGTTACGCACCACAGATCAGGCTTGAAAAAGAAACCAAAAAGAAAAATGCTGACTATGGGTTGATTACTAAACTGGCACTGGCAGGTTTCTGTTTTGGTAACGTAATGCTTTTCAGTTTTCCTGAATATTTTGGTCTGGATAATTCAGAAAATTCTTTAGCCCGATTGTTTTCGTGGCTTAACCTGGGATTATCAATACCTGTTTTTTTCTACAGCGCCAACGATTATTTCCGATCTGCCCAGGCCAGCTTCCGTCAAAAGCAAATCAATATTGATGTTCCCATAGCGTTAGGATTAATCGCCTTGTTCGCACGAAGTACATACGACATCATTACAGCAACAGGACCGGGATACCTCGATTCATTCACCGGACTGGTTTTCTTCCTGCTGATCGGGCGCTGGTTTCAAAACAAAACGTATGAAAGTCTGGCGTTTGATCGTGACTTCAAATCTTATTTTCCACTGGCCGTTCACAAATTATTTCGAAACGAATGGAAACCGGTGGTGATCTACGACCTCCATAGCGGAGATCAGATCCGTATCCGACATATGGAAATCATTCCGGCAGACAGTATTCTGCTGGATGAAAAGGCGTATGTTGATTACAGTTTTGTAACCGGGGAATCAAAACCAGTCAAGGTATTACAAAGTGACCTGGTTTATGCAGGCGGTCGACTGATTGGCCAACCGGTGACACTCGTGGTAGAAAAGAAGACATCACAAAGTCATCTTACCAGTCTATGGAACCACGATGCATTCCGAAAGGTAGAAGAAAGTCAATACAAGAAAATCATTGACCGCGCTGCGCGAAGGTTTACCTGGATTGTGATGGTCATTGCACTAATCACGGCCGTCTATTGGTATTTTATTTCACCAGCCCAAATGTGGCTGGTGCTTACTTCAGTTTTGATGGTGGCCTGCCCATGCGCTTTAGCGCTTGCTGCCCCGTTTACCTATGGAAATATGCAGCGTGTTTTCGGACATCACCAGTTCTATCTCAAAAATGCAGATGTCATTGAAAGACTCGCTACTATCGATGCTGTGGTATTTGACAAAACCGGAACAGTAACCGCAGGACAAAAACCAGACATCGGTTTTATCGGAGAATTATCAAAAGAAGAATATGGATGGATTAAAGAATTAACGAGCTATTCAACGCATCCGCTTAGTTCCTTACTGACAAAATTTATCCGAGAGACAAGCAACAGCACCATTTCAGAATTCAAGGAGCTTCCCGGAAAAGGTATTGAAGGAAAGATCAATGATCATATACTCCGCATCGGTTCAGCTCCTTTCGCAGGCTGCACTGAAAAAATAGATAGTCGCTCATCCCTCGTCTTTGTTTCCGTTGACAATAACGTACGCGGATATTTTACCATATCCACATTAACACGGGAAAATATCAAACCGATGCTGGATCGTCTCAGAGACAAATGTTCCGCTTTACTTTCGGGTGACAATGATGCAGACCGCTCTAAAATGGCGGAACTGTTCAGTCCTTCTGTTCAGCTTTTGTTTAACCAAAGTCCACATGACAAACTGGACTTTATTCGTTCATTACAAAGCCAGGGGAAAAAAGTGCTGATGGTAGGTGATGGACTGAACGATGCGGGAGCACTCAAACAAAGTGATGTAGGTATTGCCATCACCGATGATACGGGAGTGTTTACCCCTGCTTGCGATGGAATTCTGCACGGTGATCAGATCACGCAGCTGGATAATTTTTTAAAACTGGCCAAATCCTCTACCCGGATTTTAAAAACCGCCTTTGTCATTTCGTTTTTATACAATGCTATCGCATTGACATTTGCTGTCACGGGACATCTGACGCCACTGACTGCGGCTATTCTTATGCCGGTCAGTAGTATCAGTGTAGTTGGCTTTTCATCGCTGGCGATAAAAAGTTTAAGATTTAAAGTTGAGCCTGCCTGAAGGCGGGGAGGTTTACCATATGAACATTATCATCCTGTTAATCGGAATCAGTCTAACCATAGGGATCATCTTTCTGGTGATCTTCTTATGGTCTATGAAAAGCGGACAATATGACGACACCTATACGCCTTCCATCCGGATGTTATTTGAAGACAAGAAGAAAAAAGAACATGGAAAAGGTGACAAATAATCTGAGTGAGCTTATTCGTAAATACGATGTTCCTGTACCACGCTACACGAGCTATCCCACTGTTCCAACCTGGGATACGGAGCGGTTTTCTGCACCAAAGTGGGTTCACGCTGTAGAGAAGGTATTTGACGAGACTAACGTTACAAAAGGTATCAGTCTTTATATTCATCTTCCATTTTGTGAAAGCCTGTGTACTTATTGTGCATGCAACGTGCGTATAACCAAAAATCACAATGTGGAAGAACGTTATCTCCATGCGATCATAGCGGAGTGGGAATTATACCGGTATATATTCGGAAGCGTTCCGGTAATCCGTGAGCTACACATTGGCGGTGGCACCCCTACATTTTTCAGTCCGGAGAACCTCCGGAAACTTCTCACCGGGATTTTAAAAAATAACTTCATTCATCCGGAACATGAATTCAGCTTTGAGGGCCACCCTAACAACACAACGCGCGAACATCTGGAGGTATTTTATAATGCGGGTTTCAGAAGAGTAAGCTACGGTGTTCAGGACCTGGACATACAGGTTCAGAAAGCCATCAACCGTATCCAACCTTTTGAAAATCTGGAACGCGTTGTAAAGATCAGTCGGGAGATCGGATTTCAATCTATCGGGTTTGATCTGATCTATGGATTGCCCTATCAGACTGAACAGTCTATAATGAATACTTTTCAGCAAGTAATAACCCTTCGCCCTGACCGGATTGCATTTTACAGTTACGCACATGTTCCCTGGGTAAGGCCGGGGCAGCGTGGCTACGAAGATGCCAACCTTCCGAATGATATCACCAAGCGTGCTTTATATAATTCCGGAAAGAAAATCCTCAACGACAGCGGATATCATGATATAGGTATGGATCACTTTGCGCTTAAACATGATACCCTTTATCATGCTGCCCAACGGGGAAAATTGCATCGTAACTTCATGGGGTACACTACTGCACAAGCTGAACTTCTCATTGGATTAGGTGCATCCGCCATCAGTGACGCAAAATATGCCTACGCTCAGAATGCGCGTAAAGTAGAAGACTACGAAAGCCAGGTGTCACAAAACAAGCTGGCTGTATTTAAAGGACATCTGCAAACCGATGAAGATCTGGATATCCGGAATTGCATACTGAACATTGCCTGCGGACGTGACGTAAATAAGAATCAGCTGTTGAAACTGGACCACGGCAATTTATTACAAGCGTTGGAGACCATGAAAGAAGAAAATATTATTGAGCTCTCCGATGAAGGATTGAAAGTAACTGAATCCGGGAAGGCATTCATCAGAAATATTTGTTATGCCTTTGATCGAAGAGCTGCGCTGCAACAGTCAGATAAAAATATTTTCAGTAAGGGAATCTGACAGGTTTGTGCAATCTTCCGCCATGTCCTTTAATATACAATATTAATATTACACCATCCAATAATTTAGTCGCTAATCGGCTCTAAAGCGGCCAAAAAAAATTCCTGATATAAATCAGTTTTTTTTCTAACACCAGTCAGATCGCTACTTCGGATCGTGATCTATTTTTATCTTAGTAAATCTGAGATCAAACCGAGCTAACTTATGGAACTGGAAAAATTCAGTTACGACAACAAGATTGTCAAAGCCTTCATTATCGCCACCGTTATTTTTGGATTAGTAGGTATGCTGGTAGGCCTCACAGCCGCCATACAGCTGGTGTATCCTATTTTCAATTTTGACATGCAGTACACTACCTTCGGGCGGATTCGTCCGTTGCACACCAATGCCATCATCTTCGCCTTCGTTGGTAACGCCATGTTTGCCGGAGTGTACTATTCGATGCAACGTCTGCTAAAGGCGCGGATGTTCAGTGACACGCTGAGCTGGATTCACTTCTGGGGATGGCAACTTATCATTGTGGCTGCTGCTATTACATTGCCCCTCGGGCTCACAACTTCCAAAGAATATGCAGAGCTCGAATGGCCAATTGACATTGCCATCACCATTGTGTGGGTGGTCTTCGGATGGAACATGATCGGAACCATCATCAAAAGACGTGAGCGGCACATGTATGTAGCGATCTGGTTTTACATCGCCACGTTCGTAACGGTAGCGGTGCTGCACCTGGTCAACTCCTTCGAGATGCCGGTAAATTTCTTCAAAAGCTATTCCTGGTATGCCGGTGTTCAGGATGCCCTGGTGCAGTGGTGGTATGGACACAACGCGGTGGCCTTTTTCCTCACCACACCTTATCTCGGTATGATGTACTACTTCCTTCCCAAGGCCGCTAACCGTCCGGTGTATTCATACCGCCTTTCCATTATTCACTTCTGGTCTTTAATATTCCTTTATATATGGGCAGGTCCTCACCACCTGCTGTACACCTCGCTTCCGGATTGGGCGCAGTCCCTTGGCGTTGTGTTTTCCATCATGCTGATCGCTCCATCGTGGGGTGGAATGCTCAATGGTTTGATGACCCTTCGTGGCGCATGGGACAGAGTGCGTGAGGATGTAGTATTGAAATTTATGGTCGTTGCTATTACCGCCTACGGTATGGCCACGCTGGAAGGTCCGTTGCTTTCTTTAAAAAGTGTAAATGCCATTGCACACTTCACTGACTGGATCGTAGCACACGTTCACGTAGGTGGTCTGGGCTGGAATGGATTTCTGATCTTCGCTATCCTCTACTGGGTAGTCCCTCGAATGTGGAATACAAACCTATATTCACCTAAACTGGCAAACCTTCACTTCTGGCTGGGTACGCTGGGGATCATCTTCTATGCACTCCCCATGTATGTATCGGGTGTAGTTCAAAGTCTGATGTGGAAAGAATTCAATCCGGAAGGTTTTCTAATGTATAAAAACTTTTTGGAGACCACTGTGCAGATCCTTCCGCTTCATGGCCTCCGTGCTATTGGCGGAGCATTGTACCTGACGGGCGCTATTATCATGACATACAACCTGATCAAGACGGCCTATGCCGGAAGCTTCATTGCAGAAGAAGAAACCGAAGCTGCACCGCTGGTAAAGGACTATGTTGAAAAACATGGTGGCTGGCACCATCGTCTGCTGGAACACAAGCCGGTGATCTTTACTGTACTGACAATTGTTGCTATTCTTATCGGTGGAGCAATTGAAATGGTCCCCACCTTCCTGATCAAATCCAATGTACCCACAATCGCCAGTGTTCAACCGTATACACCGCTTGAATTACATGGACGCGATATTTACATCCGTGAAGGATGTGTGAACTGTCACACACAGATGATACGACCTTTCCGCTCGGAGGTAGAACGGTATGGCGAATACTCCAAAGCCGGAGAGTTTGTATATGATCATCCGTTCCTCTGGGGATCAAAACGTACAGGTCCGGATCTTCATCGAATTGGTGGTAAATATTCTGACAGCTGGCATTACAATCACATGCTTGCACCTGATGCTGTTTCCACCGGATCGATCATGCCGGCTTACCCGTGGCTGTTTGAACAAATCATTAATAAAGAACAAACTGCTCCCAAAATTTCCGCTTTACGCAAAATTGGGGTGCCTTATGAATCAGGTTATGAAGAAACTGCGAATGATGATCTCGACAAACAGGCTGACGAAATTACCAAAAGACTACAAGCTGATGGAATTGAGGTAATGCCCGAAGCGGAGATCGTTGCGCTCATCGCTTATCTGCAACGCCTGGGCAAAGACATCAAAGTAAATCAGACAGCAGAAAAATAAACAGAACCTAACTTCTAACGCCATGTATAAGAACGTTCTTCAAAGCATTGATAACATCGCCATCTGGCCTGTGATATCGTTTGTCATTTTCTTCCTGTTTTTTATTTGCCTGTTGTGGTGGGTTTTTACTACCGATAAAAAATTCATCGAAAAAATGAAAGGCCTGCCTATGGAAGACAAACCAAGTGAAAACCCATCCTCAAAAAATCAATGCGTATGAAAAAGATATTGATACTATCTCTTGCGCTGCAGGCGCAGGTCACCTTTGCCCAGGATACCACGGCTGCGGGGAATTCCATGCTGCCGTTATACCTGGTTTCTGCAATGGTGTTGGCTGTGTTGTTGCTGGTGCTGGTTGTGGCCTTTTTTCTCATCCGCGCTCTTAATCTGCTCATCATTGAAAATGAAAAAGAGAGAGCAGCCAAAGCCGGAGTAGCGTATGTAAAACCGGCTACCTGGTGGGATGAACTGACACAAAAATTAAATGCCTCTGTTCCGGTGGCGAAAGAACAGGATATAGACATGGGTCATAGCTTCGATGGTATACGTGAACTCGACAATCACCTGCCACCGTGGTGGAAGTGGTTATTCTATGCTACCATTGCCTGGTCTGTTGTTTACCTCGTAGCCTATCACATTACGGATTCCATGCCACTTTCTGAAGCTGAATACAATGAAGAAGTAGCACTCGCTGAGGAACAGGCTGCCCGCATTCGCGCGTCACAACCTGCAGCGGTGATCGATGAGAACACCCTGGTATTTACACCGGATGCCGCGATCATTGAAAAAGGGAAAACCGTTTTTATGGATAACAATTGTGGCGCCTGCCATAAAAATGACGGAGGTGGAAATTCTATCGGCCCGAATCTCACAGACGATTATTGGATTCATGGAGGCGGGATCAAAAATATATTTCTTACCATTAAAAACGGGGCTGTAGAAAAAGGTATGCCTGCGTGGGGCAAAGCGATGAGCCCCCAAAGTGTTCGTGATGTAACGTTCTTTGTGATGAGCTTACACGGAACTAATCCGGCTGGTGCCAAATCACCGCAGGGTGAATTATATAAAGCAGAAGAAACAAAGACGCCTGCCGACAGTGTCAACGTCCAGGCATCACTTTAAAATATAATAAGGTATAGTGGGTAGTGAGGAATTATATCAGTTCGATGAAGAGTTCAGGGACTCGATTGCCACGGTAGATGAAAAAGGTAAACGGATCTGGATTCATCCGAAAAAGCCTTCGGGATACTATCACCGGCTGCGCATTGTCGTAACCGTATTTCTGCTGGCGCTTTTCTTTGGCGGGCCGTTTATTAAAATTGGCGGCCAACCTCTTTTGCTCATCAACATCTTTGAACGAAAGTTTGTGGTGTTTGGTCAGGCCTTCTGGCCGCAGGACTTTTTTATTCTGGCCGTCATTCTTATTACCTTCTTTATTTTCATCATCGTGTTCACCGTAGTATTTGGTCGCGTATGGTGCGGGTGGATGTGCCCGCAGACCTTATTCATGGAGATGGTGTTCCGTAAAATCGAATACTGGATTGAAGGCGATGCTCCCGCGCAACGAAGGCTTAACAAGGAACCGCTTTCATTTTCAAAATTCAGCAAGAAGACAGCGAAGCATATCATTTTCATAGTTATATCCTTACTGATCTCGCACACCGTTATGGCCTACCTGATCGGTGTCGAAGAAACCTACGCCATCATCACGCACTCACCTCTGCAAAATATGGCCGGTTTTATCGGCCTGATGGTCTTTACAGGAATATTCTATGGCGTGTATGCGCGATTCAGAGAGCAGGCCTGTATTGCTGTATGTCCTTACGGAAGATTACAAGGTGTACTGTTGGGTGCCGAATCCATTGTTGTAGCCTACGACTGGCTGCGGGGTGAGCCACGTGGGAGATTAAAGAAGAATGAAACAACCACCGTCAAACAAGGCGATTGCATTGATTGTAAACTGTGTGTTCACGTATGTCCAACCGGTATTGACATAAGGAACGGTACACAACTGGAGTGCGTGAACTGCACCGCCTGCATTGACGCCTGTGATGACGTGATGATCAAGATCGGTAAACCGAAAGGATTGATCCGTTTTGCGTCACACAACTCAATCAAGAATGGAATTCAAAAACTATTCACCACGCGGGTAATAGCCTACTCGATCGTGCTGGTAGCGCTTGCCGGTTTATTAAGCTTTGTACTGGCAACTCGATCCACGGTAGAAACAACCGTACTGAAAGTACCGGGTACGCTGTATCAGCGTTCAGAAGACGGATACATCACTAATTTATACAATGTTGAATTTGTCAATAAAACATTTGATTCTGTTGCGCTTACCACAAAAGTAGAATCACCTGTCTCGGCTGTATTGCAAAAAGTAGATGGCAAGCCTGTGCTTATTCCTCCCGGTGGATTGGTGAAGAGTGTTTACTTCATCAAAATTCCAACAGCCGAAGTAAAAAGTGCACGCACCATTGTTTACCTGGGCATTTATCAAAATGACAAGCGTCTTGAAACTGTAAAAGTAAAGTTCATCGGTCCGGTAAGTAAATCTTCTGACATGAGAAGCCGGATGAAGGATGAACAGGAATCTGAAGAAGAAAATGAAACCGATAACGAATAAGTTATGAACTGGGGAAAATCTATTATTCTGGCATTTGTACTTTTCGCGGCATTCATTGCTACGTTGGTCACCGTATGCGTGCGCCAGGATGTGAGTCTTGTTTCAAAGGAATACTATGCGGAAGAACTCGTGTATCAGGAGCAGATCGCACGTCTTGAAAATACAAATACCCTCGAGCAAAAGCCTGAGATCTCTATCGATCAGAATAAACATCTTCAAATCACATTCAACCGGTTCGATCAGGTTGAGAAAGGAGAGCTGATACTCTTTTGTCCTTCCGATTCAAGGCAGGATAAAAAAGTAAAAGTAACATCATCACAGCAACCGGTTCAAATCATCCCCGTGAATCTGGCTCCCGGAATGTATAAAGCCCGGTTCACGTGGTCTATGAATGAAAAGGAATATTATATCGAAAAAGTAATTCAGCTATAGTGCAACTCACCGCGCTAATATTAGGTTTTGCAGGAAGTTTACATTGCATCGGCATGTGTAGCCCGCTCGCTATAGCCGTAACGAGTCTGAGCAAAGGCGCGATGGTAAACCGTATTTTGTATAATGCCGGACGAATCTTCACCTATGCTATACTGGGTGCTATCGTTGGACTGTCGGGATATATTTTACCCTTCACTGGCTTTCAAAACCTGATCAGCATTACGCTGGGCATTGTTCTGCTTGTAACCGGCATTGCCGGTATGGGGCGAATACATATTCCTGTGGTGACTTCAGTGATGCAACAATTCAGCACTTTCCTGAAAAAGACCTTTTCTGATCTTCTTCAGCAAAAGAATAAAACAGCCGTGATTTTATTGGGGGCCGTTAATGGACTACTTCCCTGTGGTCTCACCTTTCTTGCACTAACGTTTTGCCTGACCTTAAAAGGGCCCTGGGATGGATTTAACTTTATGCTTCTTTTCGGAGCAGGAACATTACCCGCCATGCTGGGATTCACATCACTGATAAGTCCGGTTGCCAAACGATTTAAATTCAATCTGAATCAAGTCGCTACCGGACTGATGATATTGTCGGGATGTTTGTTGATCGCACGCGTATTCCTGAATCATCCGACTGACACATCGCATCATGCCCATACCCTGATGGAAATTGTATTGTGCCGTTAACGGGCAACATTCCAGCGTACTACTTTTTCCAGTTTAGCAGGTTGAGTAATCCGAATCTTTCCACCTTCGATCTCAATGAGCTTCTCATCTTTGAAATCCGAAAGAACACGAATCACCGACTCGGAAGCCGTACCTACCATTTTCGCCAGATCATCACGCGAGATCTGGATATTGTCTTTGCTGTCCTTCAGTTGAATTACTTTAAGAAGCGCTTCAGCAGTACGCTGGCGAACCGAGTTATAGGCGAGATTCAATAATTGATTTTCTTTTTCAGATACTTTTTTACAAAGTAGCGCAATAAACCCTCTGGAAACATCAGGGTGCCCCTGAAGGAGGGTTATAAAATCCTGCTTGGGAATGGCAATTAGTTCAGCATCCTGCAAGGCAACTGCCGATTCCTGGTAAGGTGTTCCTTCCAAAATAGATTCATAACCAAAAAAATCGTTCTCATTATAGATATTGGTGATCAGCTCCTTTCCATCGGGATGGGGCTTGAATACCTTTACACTTCCGGATTTTATGAAGAAAACATGTAAAGGGGAATCACCTTCAGCAAATACATCAGACTTCTTCTTGTAAGACTTTACTTTTTTATCCTTACAAAGATCCTTCAGGTTAAGAGCCTGCCGTGCATCCTGAATAAAATTATCCAGACCGGATGCCGTAGACTCATACATTTTTTTATACATGGAGGTCTTCTGAAGCCTGGCCTCAATAGCATTGAGTAAGTCAGTGTCGTCAAACGGTTTAGTGAGATAATCATCAGCACCCAGGTTCATTCCCTTCCGAATATCCGTCTTCTCTGTTTTTGCCGTCAGGAAAATAAACGGAATACCTGCTGTATCAGGTTTTTTGTTGAGGATATGAAGAACACCATAACCATCCAATTCTGGCATCATGATGTCACAAATGATCAGATCCGGTCTTTCACGCTGAGCCAGGTCAACACCAATCTTTCCATTGGGTGCGGTAACCACTGCGTAATTTGCCAGGGTGAGTATCTCCTGCGTATTTTCACGAACCTCAAGATTGTCTTCAATCAATAAAATCTTTTTCATATCGGTTTAAAAGGTATAGTCAGTTTAAATGTGCTGCCCTCCCCGTAGGCACTGGTAAAGGAAATAGTACCCTCCAGCAATTCGGCATACCGTTTCACAATGTTTAATCCGAGTCCGGTACCCTGCACCTGGCCAGCATTGCTTGCTCTGAAAAAACGCTCAAACATATGACGGTGGTCTTCTTTCGGAATACCAATACCCTCATCACGGATACTGAACGTGATCTGTCCATTCATCTCCGCGCATTCTATATATATGGTTTTACCCGGATCAGAATATTTACTGGCATTGGAAATCAGGTTGAAGAGAATATTGCGAAGGATGCGTGCATCGCTTTCGAATTGATCAATAGAGACATCACATACTACAAATAGCTTCTGATTTTCTTTAAGCACGGGAGAAATCTCCTCACCCACCTCATTCAAAAATTTTTCCAGCTGAATGGATTCTTGGATAACTTCTATTTTACCTTCTTCGAGTTTGCCCAGGGAAAGAAAATCGTTCAGAATAGAGGTTAGGTGATTGACCGAAGACTTAATCCGCTGAACATGTTTTTCAATTTTATCACTTTCCTTCCGCTGATTATACTGATGAATCAACGACACCGAACTCAGCACCGTACTTAAGGGTGTTCTGAATTCGTGCGATGCAATGGACACGAATTTGGATTTCAATTCATTCAACTCCCGCTCCTTCTCCAAAGACTTTCGCACTTCTTCCTCCGCCTTTTTCCGTTCAATCACTTCTTCCTCCAATTTTGAAATAGTTTGATTCAGCGCTTCCGTTCTGATCTGAACTTTCTGCTCTAGCTCTGCTGCATAAACGATCAGCTGTTCTTCACTTCGCTTCAGGGCGTCTTCTGCCTTTTTCCGCTGAGAGATATCGCTGATGAAGGCCATCACCAACAGTTTTCCCTGAAATTGTGTGTAGCTTAAGCTGATCTCTACCGGAAATTCAGTTCCATCCTTGCGTAATGCGGTAAGATCACGACCAAATCCCATTCTACGGGGATGTGGATCACGGTTAAACGCCTTCCGGAAATTCATATGACCACTGCGATAGCGAACGGGTAACAGATTTTCCAACGGCATCCCAGCAAACTCCTCTGTATTAAATCCAAAGATCTGCTCGGCAACAGCATTGGCAATGACAATTTTTCCATCTTCATCAACCATAAGCAGCCCTTCAGACATACTCTGAAAGATCTCCCGGAAAGAGTCATTGGAAACAAGTGATAAATTCATCGACAGATCCATAGTTAGCAAGTTAACCATCCTCAAAGTATGATAAAAGTCAGGTATTCTGTTGATCAAAGTCTGGCTTTTCGATATAACAGAAGCAGTATGTTCGTAGCATGTAAGGGCTTTACCCTTTATATTTTTATATGCCAAAGGCCATACTATGTACGATCGATTTCTCACAGCCATCCCGGCAGGTAGTCCGCTGGGCTGTGGCCCTGGCCTGCGAACTTCACGCCCACCTGACATTACTTTACACCTATCGGCTTGTACACGTGAAAGGTGAAGAAGCCCTTCAGCTCAAGAAAAAAATGGAAGATGAGGCATTGCGGAATTTTGGTTCGCTGGAAAAAGAAATGCTGAAGGATACCGGAATATCCTACGACTTCAAAACCGAAGTAGGGTTTATAGCCGATCGCGTGGAAGATCATGTAAAAAAGAACCCCATAGATTTTCTGGTGATCAATAAAAATACGAGTCAGGAAAGCCGGGAGGCCATTGACGAACTTGTTGAACACACGCAAATCCCGTTGATTATTGTTCCGGCTTCGTGAGTATTTCGAAACCCTTTCCTTATCAAGCGATATACTTATGATCTGATTCAAATGAAGAGATTGAAGCACCGGTAACTTTCGTATCTTGTAGTATGCGTTTTTCAATCTTTATTCTGTTTAACCTTATCCTTTCATCCTGTATGAGCCCGGCAATACATTATGAATATGCCGATGGCAGTGCCAACCGGTATGTTATTACTGCTACACAACTGGAATACATTCCTGTAAAACCTGAAGAAAGTTCCACCGGAATGTACAGCGGAGGTGAACCGAAGAAAGTCACAATCACGCCACAACAATTTGAAGCCGTACAACGTGCACTTGAACAAGCCATAAATACACCTTCCATTCATATTCCTGATCGCATGAAGACCAGTGGATTGATCATTCGAAAAGAAGGAGACAAAACATCGCAATACATTCTCAAGCCCAAAAGCGAAGCCATTGCTGAGATTGAGAATCTGCTGAATGGAATATTGGGCAGGTAAACATTACAATTGCCAAATCTTCTTAACTTGATCATCCCTAACTAACCCCCTAACATTATGAAACGAATGCTTTTTATGATCATTCCTGTTCTGTGTATAGGCATGATCTCCTGCAATCAGGCCCCTCCTGCCACGCCCGCCCCAGCTGCAGATAACGGTGAAGCTAATAAAGCCATAGTAGATACATTTCTAAAAGCTGTTCGCGGTGGTGATATTAAAACTGCTGGCGATCAATTGAGCGACACCTTCTGGAGCTATGGGCCTTCTATTAAAGATTCTACCGACCGTGCCGGATTCATTGAGTACTGGACAAAGCGGTGGGAAACTGAGTTTGATTCTATTGGATATGTACGGTACGCCCAGCTTGCGGCAACGCTTGACAGTATGGATTGGGTGAATGAATGGGGCCACATTAATGTTACGTATAAAAACGGAACACCGGATATTCATTTCAACTATCATGGTGCCTTCCGGTTGAGTGACGGAAAAATTGTACAGTATATCGCCTTCTACAATGTGGCTGATATTCTCGAGCAGCAGGGATTTACTTTTGTACCTCCGGCCAAAAAAGAAGAAAAGAAAAAATAGCCATCTCCAATTATTTTAATAAGGGAGGACATCAACATCCTCCCTTTTATATTACTGCTTATGGATCCGGTCTGTACAATTGAAAACACGAACCTGGCTGACCTTGATTTTATTTTCGGTCTCTTTGACCAATCGATTGCCTATCAGAAAAACAAAGGGTATACCGTATGGGGAAACTATGACAAGGACGTGTTGTCAGGTGACATTCAAAACAGGAATCAATACAAGATCATCATGGATTCTACCATCGCCATGGTGTTCAGCATGTGTTATTCGGATGCTATAATCTGGCGTGAGATGGAAAATGATGATTCGGTTTACCTGCACCGTATTGTTGTCAACCCAGCGTGCAAGGGAAAGCGTTTATTCGGGGAATTACTTACCTGGGTGAAAGCGCATGCCATACAAAAAAATCTGCGATTTATCCGGATGGATACCTGGGCTGATAATCCAACGATAATTGAATACTACAAAAGCTTTGGATTCTCGGTGATTGAAAATTTTACTACACCCAACAGTACTGAATTACCTGCACACAACCGGAATCTGGCGATCACGCTTCTCCAGATCAGATTATAATCTCCTTCTGGTTACTGCAATTTTGTTAAATTGTGTAAACCCTCAAAAAACCTACCCTTATGTTACGCAGAGATTTTATCAAAGCAGGTGCACTGCTGGCCAGTCCCCTGATACTACCCAGACCCTTATTTAACACAGACGATAAAATAAAAATTGGCATCGTAGGAACCGGATGGTGGGGCACCGATATACTCTTACGGGGTGCACTGGCTTCCGATCAATTTGAGATTGTCGGGTTGTGTGATATCAACTCCATGGCACTTAAAAATGCAGCCGATATAATGGTGAAGTCAGGCCTGAAGGAGCCCAAACTTTTCTCCTCATATGAGGAGATGTATGCTATTCCGGGGTTACAAGCCGTCATCATCTCAACCCCTACACACTGGCACGCCCTTCAATTTATAGCAGCCTGCAAAAAAGGGCTACATGTGTTTCTGGAAAAGCCGATCAGCTATGATATCCGGGAAGGGCAGGCTATGCTTGCAGCACATCGTAAAGCAAAGAATGTTGTACAAGTTGATTTTCCACGGGTAATGGTGAACACCAACGATCAGGTAAAAGCTTTTATTCAAAGCGGTGAAGCCGGAAAAATACTACAGGTGCAAGCCAATATTAATCACCAGGAAGGAATAGTTATTGAAAAAGAAATTCCGTCTACGTTTGATTTTGAAACCTTCTGCGGACCTGCACCGCGTAAAAAATACCTTTGTGGTAAAGATTCCGAGGCTCCGGATTGGAGAGCCCAGCATGACTGGAGCAGAGGAATCATGGTGGACTGGGGCATTCACTATATTCACAATGCCCGGAAAGTATTGGGTCTTGATCTTCCGGATAATGTCTCGGCTACCGGTGGAATGGTAAAGAATTTTACACACGACAATCCGGATCAACTGGAGGTGCGATACGATTTCGGAGGACTGCCTGTTTACTGGTCGCACAAATCATGGGGATTCACTTCAAATACTCCGGAGAATAACATCGGTGTTTTTTATTATGGAGAGAAGGCTACCATTTTCGCAGGTGATCTGGGATGGGAAATCTATCCTGCTGAAGGTGCTAAAAAAGTAAATGGTGATATCCGCTTTAATCCGGGTAGCCCCGAAACAGCACCTGTCTACGACAAAATGATTATAGATATGTTCACTGAATTTGCTTCGGGCATCCGGAAGAAAACCAATGCCGGTATTACCAATACGCTGGAAGATGCACAAAAAACAACATCATGTGTGATCTATGGGGATATGGCTTTCCGAACAAAGTCCAACCTGACAATCAATAAGACTACTCTGGACATTCCGAATAACAAAGAAGCGCAGGGGTTATTGAAACGGGAGTACAGGCTGCCGTATAAACATCCGATGTGATTCCGGGTTGACGTTATTGCTACAACTTCTTACCGTAATAGAGGATTGATGTCCGTATGGATTGTTCCTTCAGGTGCAGAAATTTTTTGCGTTCCTCATCGCGCTTGAAATCTTCGAAATCCTGTTCAGCATCGAACTCAACCAGGTGGATCTCATACGGCTGATCAATACAGTGCTCAATAAAAGCTTCAGCTCCCGGACGCACCCTAAATAAAAGACGCCCGTTGTATTTGGCAATGATGGGAATAGCCACGCTTTCAAACTGATCAAAAATATTTTCCTGGCCCGGAACGATGTAGATAAGCTGCGTGATGTATATCATAACTGCTAAAATAACGAATCAGTATCATTTTGATCTTGAGATCAATTCCACAATATTTTTATTATAGCGCTGATCTGCAAAATCATGCCGGGCGCCTTTGATAACAATCAATTTACTTTTTTTGATTTTAGCGTTGGCTTCAGTCACACGTTTGAATATCAGATCAGGCTCATATTCACCCACCATAAAAACAACCGGACAGTTGATTGTCCTGGCAACCGGCTGAAAAGAGAATTTTTTAAAATCTTCGATACGTCTCTTCCCCAGCGCCTTTCGATCGGCTTCACGGAGGTGTTTAATGTCTTCGCGAAAGTACGGTGAAAGCGATGCGATGTAAAGCCGTTGGGGCTTTATATACTTTGCTGCCAGCAAGGCAATCATCCCGCCAAACGAAAATCCAAAGACACTTGCCTGCGCATGCGGATTCTCTAACGCATATGCTAAAAACTCACCCACATAGTCACTCATTGTTTTATACTTCCAACGGATATCAACCGGTATGGGACGGACCTTTTTTCTGCGGAATACCTGCATCAGATCCTGATAGGCTTTCATTTTGGTGTTCTCGAGGTAACCTGGAATAATATAGACAGCACGCATAGTAGAGCACGCTACGAATCATATACCAGCCACCCATGGAATCCCACAACTATTTTTCGGTATTTCTTCCTAAATAATAGAACAAATAGTCAACCCTCGCGTATATTTACTCTACAATTCAGAAACAAATATGAAGGAAACACGCCTCGGTGAGTTCGAAGAGGTTATTTTGCTCCTGGTAGGCATCCTGGGAGAAGAAGCCTATGCATTTAAAATTGCAGATGAGTTTCAATCCCAAACCGGAAGGCAGGCTTCTATCGGAGCAGTACATGCAACCCTTGAACGGTTAAGCGAAAAGGGATTCCTTACCTCAAAAATGGGCGGCTCAACCGCAGAACGCGGAGGCCGCAGAAAACGCATTTACACCATCACCGCCTATGGACGTAAAACGCTACAGGCAGCGAGAGATTTCAAGTTATCATTGTGGAATCAGTTCCCGGGATTTGCCTTTAGTTGATGGTTGGATAGCCGTCAATTAACAACCACC
>DASXWH010000293.1:0-29521 GCA_036503775.1 Ohtaekwangia sp. | reverse complement strand
TGAAAGAAAACATGCGGGGAATAAATCCTTCTCTGTTGTTCGACATGCAGAAGTACCATCAACGGGCCTGGAATGTCTGGCTGGAGTTCAAACACAAAACGATTCATCAGTCCATTATCCGAAGCATGAAACAAGGCATGGAGGAGGGATATTTTCGTTCGGATATAAACATGGATGTGTTGGCCAAAATGAGACTCGAAGTGGTGCAAATGGCATTTGACAACATGATTTTTCCCCGCGATGAATATAGTCTGCCGGAAGTACAGGCACAGTTGTTCGATCATTTTGTGTATGGCATCATGACCGAGAAAGGAAAGAAATTATATCAGAAGTATAAAGAATCAAACGCAGTAGCACTCTCAAACCTTTAATTATGAAAAAGTTTTACCAAACCCTCATCGTTGTGGCGCTCGTGTTGCCAACCGGAGTATTTGCTCAATCGGGGCAAACTTCGTTTTCACTGGACGATTGCATCCGGTATGCCTTAGAGAACACCATTGCCATTAAAGATGCAAAAGTTGATGAGCAGATATCTGAGTCGAAAGTGAAAGAAACTGTAGGTATTGGTTTACCTCAAATTGATGGTGGAGTTACCCTACAGCACAACATCAAACAGGCGCGTTTTTTTACCGAGTATCAGCCCAGTGCAGAAGGTGGATTCATTGATCTCAGCGGAATTCCGGGTATCCAACCCGGTGATGTTGTGGCGCTGCCCCAGTTTTTTCAATTGCCCAGTAGTGGTACTGCGTCTGTCAACGTTAACCAGCTCCTCTTTAACAGTTCCTATCTGGTGGGTTTAAAAGCGGCTTCTGCATATAAAGATCTGGCTTACAAAAACACCGAACAGACACAGATTACGGTGATTGAAAATGTGGCTAAGGCTTACTATGCCGTACTCGTCAATAACGAAAGAATTGCATTATTTGATAATAACATCGCCCGCGTTGATTCTTTGTTGAGAACCACAACAGCTATGAATCAAAATGGTTTCTCTGAAGATATCGATGTGAGCCGTATCCAGGTACAGTTGAATAACTTGAAATCTGAACGGTTAATATTCATCAACTCACAGTTGTTGAGTGTCGGTTTGTTAAAATTTCAGATGAACTATCCTATGGATCAGCCTCTGACTGTTACGGGTAGCCTGGATAGTCTGAAGGTAAGAGAAGATCTTTTCCAGGAATATGAAGCTGGATGGGATTATAAAAATCTGGTTGAATATAGGCGCCTGGAGGTTCAGAAAAGACTACAGGAGTTGAATATCAAGAATCAGTATTCGCATTCTATGCCCAGTCTTTCTGCATTTGCCACCTTGGGTTATTCTACCCAATCACCCAATATTGGTGGATTGTTTACCACCGAGTCAGGTGTTGAAAGCACGAGCCAGTACGGACCAGATAAATGGTATTCGTTTTCGTATGTTGGGGTATCACTCAATGTTCCAATATTTAGCGGATTACAGCGTTCACAGCGGATTCAGCAAGAAAAGTTAGCGCTCAATAAAATTCAAAACAATTTTACCTCTTTTAAACAACAGGTAGATCTTAGCATTGAACAAAACACCACAACGTACAAGAATGCGCTGGAGTCTGTAAAGTCTCAACGGGAGAATATGGATCTCGCTACAAAAGTAGCACGGGTAACGAAGATTAAATATGAGCAGGGTGTTGGATCAAACATTGAAGTTACCGATGCTGAAAACAGTCTCCGTGCGGCTCAGGTTAACTACTACAATGCCTTATATGATGCCATTGTATCGAGAATAGATCTCGACCGCGCTTATGGAAAAATTGTTCCGGCTGAATACACCACAACCAAATAACTAAAACCCTACGATGAAAAATACTGACATTATGAAATCTACTACATATTCTAAACTTGCTGCGATCGTTGTTGCCGGAACATTGGCTGCGTGCAGCGCTGCATCAAACGATGATAAAACCTCCAAGCTCAATGAACTGAAAACCCAGCAGGCGGAACTCTCTAAAGAGATTCTGAAACTGGAGGAAGAGATCGCTAAATCTACACCGGATTCTCTGAAGACAGTTAAGGCGAAAGACGTTAGCGTCACTGAACTTCAGGTGCAAAAATTTGATCACTATGTCCATACACAGGGAAGCGTTGAAGCAGAGGATAATATTCTGGTGAGTGCAAAAACTCCCGGTGTTGTTACAGCCGTTTACGTTACGGAGGGTCAGCAGGTATCCAAAGGCCAGACCCTGGCTCAGATTGATAACTCCGTTATCCTGCGTAACATCGAAGCACAGAAAGCTCAGCTCGAATTAGCAACAGCGGTGTTCGATCGCCAGAAAAACCTGTGGGATCAGAAGATCGGCACGGAAGTCCAATACCTACAGGCAAAGACCAACAAGGAAAGCCTGGAGAAACAAGTTGCTGCATCACAAGAACAGAATGAAATGACACGGATCAAAGCGCCTATAAACGGAACAGTTGATGAAATTGCGGTTAAAGTAGGTGAGAACATCGGTCCGGGCATGCCTGCGGCACGTGTTGTGAACACATCAAGCCTGAAGCTTAAAGCAAATGTGTCTGAAGCCTACGTTACACAAATCAAAAAAGGTAACAAGGTTCTGATCAACGTTCCTGAATTGAAAAAAGAAATAACAGCACAGGTGACGTTCGTTGGGAAGACCATTGATCCGCTGTCACGCACATTTGCCGTAGAAGTGAAATTACCTTCCGATGCAACGCTTCGTCCCAATATGACTGGTGAAGCAAAAGTGGTTTTCCATACCGAACCGTCAGCTATTGTTGTGCCTATAAATGTTGTTCAGGAAGTGAATAATGAAAAGATCGTTTACGTGGCGGAAACCGAAGGCAAGCAAACCGTAGCGCGCAAAAAAGTGGTAACTGTTGATGGAGTATACAATAACCAGGCTCAGGTTAATGGTCTTAAAGCGGGAGACAAGATTATTTCATTTGGTTATCAGGGTCTCAATGATGGCCAGGTAATTAAAATCTAAAACGTGAAGATTTCTTCACCACTAAACTGACTCTTATGCAGGATATAAATAAAGAATTTAAACCCACCAGTTGGTCGATCGATAATAAGATCAGCATTTACGTTGCAACCCTTATTATCTGTATCATGGGTATCGTTACCTATATAAACTTACCGAAGGAGAATTTTCCTGAAGTTGTTTTTCCGCAGATCTATGTATCGACCATATATAATGGCGCACCCCCAACCGATGTTGAAAACCTGATCACTAAGCATATTGAAAAACAGGTTAAATCAATTGCCGGTGTAAAGAAAGTAACCAGTAATTCATTGCAGAACTTCAGCAACGTGATCATCGAGTTTGAAACCGATGTGGATGTTACGGAAGCCAAGCGTGAAGTTCAGGACGCAGTGGATAAAGCAAAACCAGATTTACCGAATAACCTGGAAGAAGATCCACAGGTCGTTGATGTTGATATTTCCGAACAACCTATCATGTTTGTCAACCTCGCTGGTGATTATGATCTCCAGACGTTAAAGCGTTACGCTGAGCAGATGCAGGATGAATTTGAATCACTACGGGAAATCCGCAGGGTTGACATTGTTGGTGCATTGGACCGTGAAATTCAGATCAATGTCGATTTATATAAATCTGCACTGGCAGGTGTTTCACTGGGAGACATTATTCAGGCTATCGGAAATGAAAATGTGATTATGCCCGGTGGTCAGCTGTCGGTTGATGGTATGAAACGCTCGGTCAGCGTAAGTGGTGAGTACAAGAATGCTGAGAGTATGGGCAACACCGTTATCGGTGGAACAAAGGGAGGTAAAGTTCTTTTGAAGGATATTGCTGAGGTTGTTGATACCCATAAAGAGCAGGAGAGTTTCGCCCGGCTGGCAGAGAAAAATGTAATCACCCTTAATATCGTTAAGATGGGAGGGCAGAATCTCGTAGATGCTTCTGATAAGATCAATGCGATCATTAAGGAGTATGAGGCTGATGTTCTTCCTAAGGGTTTGTCAGTAACCGTGACTGCGGATCAATCGGTTAATACCCGCGTGACCCTTCACGATATGATCAACACTATTATCATCGGCTTTGTGCTGGTGACGATAATCCTGATGTTTTTCATGGGTGTGACCAATGCCATTTTCGTGGGGTTGTCCGTTCCGATCTCGAGCTTTATCGCATTCCTGGTTTTTCCAATGATCGGATTTACACTGAATATGATGACGTTGTTTTCATTCTTGCTGGCTCTGGGAATTGTGGTAGATGATGCTATCGTAGTGATTGAAAACACGCACCGTGTATTTGATAATGGGAAAGTTCCGATCAGAAAAGCAGCTAAGATTGCTGCCGGTGAGGTGTTTCTTCCGGTCTTGTCAGGTACGATGGTGGTTCTTGCTCCGTTTATTCCACTGGCATTCTGGCCGGGTATAATCGGTAAGTTTATGATGTATTTGCCCATCACACTGATTGTAGCGTTGCTGGCATCACTGGTGGTTGCTTACATTATTAACCCTGTGTTTGCAGCGGACTTTATGAAGCCGCATGACCATGACCACGAAGGCAAACCTAAAGTTACAAAAGGCTTTCAGGTCACTTCAGTGATATTTGCTGGAATCGCTATTGTGTCGTACCTGATCAATTTTGGCTTTGGAAATTTTGTAGTGCTGATGTATCTGCTCTATGCATTACACCATTTTGTTCTGAAGAATACGATTTCAACATTCCAGACTTCCATTTGGCCAAAAGCTCAGAATGCGTACAAGCGACTTTTAACATGGTGCCTTACCGCGAAAAGACCAATATTTGTTGGTTCGAGCATCATTTTTCTTTTCTTTTTCTCCATTGTTTTCACAGCGATTCGGAACCCTCCGGTAGTGTTCTTCCCGAGTGGTGATCCGAACTTTATCTATGCCTTTGTTCGCATGCCTATAGGAACAGATCAACGCGTAACCGATTCAGTTACGAACATCGTAGAGGATAAGGTAATCAAAGTCATGACCAAGGATGGAAAACTAAATCCGATGGTAGAATCTATTATCTCCAATGTAGCGATTGGAGCGAGTGAAAATCCGTTCGAGCAAGGTGTGAGTCCTCACCTGGGAAAAGTATCGGTAGCCTTTGTGAAATTTGCTGACCGGAACGGTGAGTCGACAAAAGAGTATCTGGGACGCATACGTGATGCTGTTAAAGGAATAAAAGGTGCGGAAGTTTCAGTTGATCAGGAGCAAGGTGGCCCGCCAACCGGTAAGCCTGTAAACATTGACATTGCAGCGGAAAATTTTGATGTGCTGGTAAAAACAGCGGATGATGTTAAACGTTACCTCGATTCAAAACAGGTTGCCGGTGTGGAAGAATTGAAATCAGACTTTCAAAGCGACAAGCCTGAAATCATCATTAATATAGATCGTGAAAAGGCTAACCGGGAAGGAATTTCTACCCGTGATATCGGGCAGGCTTTGGGAGCAGCCGTATATGGTGCTGAAATTTCAAGATTTCGTGATGAGAATGATGATTACCCAATTCAATTGCGCATCAAGAAAGAGCAACGAGAGGACATTAACCTGTTGATGAACCTTCCGCTTACGTACCGTGATATGAGTTCCGGTGGAATTGTTCGCCAGGTACCACTGTCGGCTATTGCTAAAGTTGAGTATTCAAATAGTTATGCCGGTATCAAGCGTATTGATCAAAAACGAGTGATCACCATAGCTTCGAACGTACTGGGTGACTATAATGCCAATGAAGTTGTAGCCGAAATTCAAAATCACCTGAATGCATTCCCTGTGCCCGATGGCGTTACTATAAAAATGACAGGTGAGCAGGAGGATCAAAAGGAAACATCTGCGTTTTTGGGTATGGCATTTGGATTGGCCTTTGCATTGATCTTTATGATCCTGGTGACACAGTTCAACTCAATCAGTAAACCGGTAATCATTCTGTCTGAGATCTTGTTTAGTATCATCGGTGTATTGATCGGTTTCTCACTCTTCAAGATGGAAATATCCATTATCATGACAGGTGTGGGTATTATGGCCCTTGCCGGTCTGGTCGTGCGGAATGGGATTCTGTTGGTAGAGTTCACCGACTTGCTTCGCTCGCAAGGCGTACCACTTTACGAAGCAATTATTGAGGCAGCTGCTACCCGTATGACTCCTGTATTGCTTACTACAATGGCAGCCACTATCGGTCTTATACCGTTAGCGGTTGGATTCAACATCGATTTTGTGACATTGTTCACTGAACTCAATCCACACATTTACTTCGGTGGTGATAACGTGGCCTTCTGGGCGCCATTATCATGGACCATGATCTTTGGTTTGATCTTCGGTACTTTCCTGACACTTATACTGGTGCCGGTAATGTATCTGCTCACAACCAAACTGAAGGAAAAAGTATTTGGTAAAAAGGGCGTTACAGTTCATCAGGAAGAACCTGAACTGGGGACCGGGTCTATTAGTTCGGTTTCGCTGAACTAGTTATACACTAAAAGAGTTTAAAAGTCGTCTTATACACTAAGGCGACTTTTTTACTTTATGAAGCAACGCATGATGACCTTATTCTTTGTAATCGGCATTTTCTTGCTGATTGATTATTATGTATTCCAGGCTGTGCTCACGGTAAGTCAGGACTGGTCTGAAGGATGGAGAAAAGCCGCGCGCTATGGCTTCTGGATCCCGACCATACTTAGTATAGGTATTTTGTTTTGGTGGCTGATCATTGGCGACCCCTATAAACTCAGCGCTACTACACGAACCATGATCTTCACGGGACTTGCGGCTACATACTTCTCGAAGTTTTTTGCTGTGCTTGTTCTTTTTGTTGATGATGCTCAACGCGGCTTTCGGTGGGTAGTATCACTTTTTCAAAACGATACCGGTAAAACCTCAACTGGAGAATTGATCACCCGATCAGCGTTTTTATCGAAAACGGCATTGGTTGTAGGAACTGTTCCCTTTGCCGCCATGACATATGGTATTTTATCCGGAGCGCATGACTACCGTGTGAGGAGAAAGACAGTTTACCTCCCGAATTTACCAAAGGCTTTTGACGGTATGCGGATTGGGCAACTTTCAGATATTCACTCCGGAAGTTTCTTTAATAAAACGGCTGTACAGGGCGGTGTTGAAATGATGCTGAAAGAAAAACCTGATGTTATTTTCTTTACCGGAGACCTGGTGAATAATGAAGCCAGCGAGGTAAAAGATTATGTTCCGGTATTTGAAAAACTGAAGGCTCCGTTAGGTGTGTATTCCGTAACCGGAAATCACGACTATGGTGATTACAAGGCCTGGGCAAGTCAGTCAGCTAAAAAGCAGAATTTCTCTGATCTGATTCAGGCACACGGCAATATGGGATTTGATCTGCTGATGAATGAGCATCGCTTCTTAAAAGTTGATGGTGAGCAGATTGCCGTACTCGGTATTGAGAACTGGGGAGGGGGAAGGTTTGCCAAGTATGGAAGGCTGAGCGAAGCGTATCAGGGTACTGAAGATTCTCCGGTTAAACTTTTGCTGTCACACGATCCCAGTCACTGGGATGCACAGGTCCGTAAAATGTATCCGGATATTGACATGGCTTTTGCCGGTCATACACACGGCTTTCAATTCGGTGTTGAGATCGGAGATTTCAAATGGAGTCCATCACAGTACGCCTATAAACAATGGGCCGGACTATATCAGGAAGGATCACAATACCTGTACGTAAACCGCGGCTTTGGATTTCTGGGCTATCCCGGTAGGGTAGGGATGCCTCCGGAACTCACTATTGTTGAATTGAAAAGGGCTTAGTTACATGTCAGTGGTCATCAGTGACTAACCACGTGTTCAGTCTTTAACATCCGTAATATCGCATCGCTGATAAACTCGGGATTGCTCCACGGAATAAAATGGTCGATGTTATCTTTCATATATATTTCGAGAGGTGCCCGAGTCAACATCTTCCGTGCATAGTGTGCATTAGCAGCCGGGACCAGTGAGTCTGTTGTTCCCTGGATCACAATAACCGGACATTTAATAGTTGCCCACAGCGGTTCCAGTTTTATAAGCTCGGGTTTTAAGTGATAGATCTCTTCATTCGATGCACGCCATGAGCGTGGTAAGATCCAGCTCAAAAAAGGTGTTGCCAGTGGCGCACGAAACCATGTTTCATGAGGTTCAAGATCCGGATCGATTGAAGCCGCTACCAGTATCAATCCATCAACAAGATCCGGATAATCGATGGCCATGCGTGCTACTAATGGTCCGCCTAATGAATGACCAACCAATATAACCGGTCTGTTTTGTTTATACTGCTCAAGAATGGGTTTCAGAATAGCAGCTTGCTGTTTCAGCGAAGGTTCTGCATTGCCGAAATTTGAATATCCGAATCCAGGCCGGTCGGTGGTGATCAGCAACGCATGTTGTAGTAACGTAGAATCGGTCAGATAACCAATGAATGCACTTAATGAACCCGGTGATCCGTGAATAAATAGTACCAATGGATTGGTATCATCTCCTGCCCGGGCATAATGGATTTCACGGCCTCCGATCTGGTAACAGTGCTGCGAGCCTTTTACGTGATGCTTTGAAAAGTATGCCTCTATTTCCCGCGAATTCATCCGGAAGGTCATGCACGAATGCATGACTATCATTAGCAGCGATACAAGAATGAAGAAAATGAGCAGCCCTGGTCTTTTCATTCTCTGGATGAAATGAACAACTACTGAATATTCAGCGTCTTTTTATATAAAGCTGAATTGTGAACAACTTCAATAGCCTTCTTAATGTCATTATCGTATTTGAAACCCGCTTCAATGCTACCTCTTTCCAGGTGATAGCGGGCCACAATGTCTTCTTCCAATAACATTTTGATCTCAGCTTTATAGAAGACCAGTTCATTTTTCTTGCTTTCGGAGATGCGTGCAGATATCTGATCGAGTTGTGCTTTCAGTTCATTGAAATACTTTTCTTTTTTCGCTTCTTCCGTGAATTGCTGTAGCTCGTATTCCATGTAAGACTTGTATTTGTAATTTTTGTCTTTCATCCATGAAACAAACTGCTGGTATTCTTCTTCGGTAAGTTGAAAGGTGCGCGCATCAACAGGTTCCGGGTGTTTAGCAACATATTGTGTTGCGTAATCAAACAGAAGGCCTTTTTCAAAAAGTACCTGGGTCAGCAGGTGGGCTTCAGGTGTTTCTGTTTTTATATCCGGGTCAATTCCACCGCCATCATAAACGGTTCTGCCGGAAGATGTCTTGAATGTACGTTTCAATGAGTCGGGTATTGAACCCACGCTTCCATCATCCCTGCGGTGACTGTAATCGAGCACCTGAATACACCGCCCTGTAGGTGTATAATACTTCGCTGTGGTTACCTTAAGCTGTGAATTATACGATAAAGGCCTGCTTACCTGTACGAGCCCCTTACCATACGATTTTTCTCCGATGACAACACCCCGGTCATAGTCCTGAAGAGTGCCTGCCACGATCTCTGATGCCGAAGCGCTTCCGCGGTTGATCAATACAGCTACCGGGATCTCAGTATCCAGTGGTGTGTTAAGTGTTTCATAACTCAAATTGTTTTCAGGAACTTTCCCTTTGGTGCTCACAACCAGTTTGCCTTTGTTGATAAACAGGTTCGTCACATTTACAGCCTCCATAAGTAATCCTCCCGGATTTCCACGAAGATCAAGGATTACGGCTTTGGCTCCTTGTTCTTTCAGCAACGTCATCGCAGTTCTTACTTCCTTGGAGGCATCCGGTGTGAAATCAGAAAGCTGAATGAACGCTACATCGTTTCCGACCATTCCGAAGTAAGGCACGTTGCTTAATTTTATCTTCTCACGCTTGAATTCAAGTTTTATCGGTTGCTCGGTGTTAACTCTCTTAATGGTTAACGTAACGGGTGTTCCTACCTGACCTTTCATCAGATGCCCTGATTCTTCACGGCTTATTTTTGAAAGATCCACATTGTCGATCTTGATGATCTCATCACCAATTTTTAATCCTCCTCTTTCAGCGCCATAGCCACGCATTACCATCGTTACGATTGTACGATTGCCAATCTCCCGCGTCACAGCGCCAATACCACCATACTGACCGGTATTCACGGTTCTGAAATCTTCTACTTCATCTTCCGGAATATAATTCGTGTAAGGGTCAAGAGAACCTAACATGGCATCGATACCGGTTCGAACCAGCTTATTGGGATTCACATCATCTACGTAAAGGGCATTTACCTCTTTAAAGAGTGTAGCAAAGATGTCAAGGTTCTTGGCGATCTCGAAGTAACGCTCTGCAGGTTTGGTGAAGGAAAGGCAAGCCAACACAACAAATGCAGTGAAGGCATATATTAATTTTCTTTTCATGAATGAAGGGCTAAGCTCTCAACAATTAACTGCGGTGTATCGGGAAAGGTTTTCCTTTTGGAAAATTACGGATTTGCCCGGAGGTAAATGGTTTAAGTTTGGGGGATTTTATTACGTGGGGATAAATAGCAACAGGAGGTAAAAATCTTGTTTTTAAATGCTAAACGAGTGCTTTTCGAAAGAAACGAAGCCAGTTTCCGCTCATTATGTTTTCAATTTCATCAGACCTGTACCCGCGTGCAGCTAATAGTGGAGAGATTTTTTGTAAGTCGGCAATGGTTTCAATATCGTAAGGGCTCTGCTCTTTTCCGAAAGCTCCATCCAGATCGGAACCAATAGCAATGTGATTTGCATTTCCGGCCAGCTGGCAAATATGATCCATGTGATCAATAACTTTTTCCAGGTTGCAATTCATTTGTTTTGGATCTGAAACTCTTTTTACCCAGTTGGGTACCATCATCCAGGCATCCAACACACCTCCGATCACAGCACCACGGCTGATCAGTTCTTTTATCATTTCATCGCTGAACTGCCGGTTGTGATTTACAATCGAGCGGCAATTATTATGACTTGCCCAAACGTGACCATGAAAAACATCCATGGCTTCCCAAAAGCTATCATCACATAAGTGTGTTGCGTCCAGGATCATGTTTAATCTTTCCATCTCTTTCAACAGATCTCGTCCGGGTTGTCCCAGCCCACCGGTTGCATCAGTGCCCTGAGCATATCTTCCAGGGCCGTAGTGTCCGGGGCCAACAGCCCGAAGGCCGTATTTGTAAGCGCGTTCCAGGTGATTGATCGTAACCAAAGAATCAGCCCCTTCCAGGCTCAATATGTACCCGATCGGCTTAGATTCGTTTGATGAATCATCATTCCAAACCTTAAGATGCTTTTCCAGAGAATCACGATTGGTGATCTGCGTTAATTCACCGGCTTCTTCCATGGCTTTGTACCACATCAGTTGTGCCTGTGTTTGTGCCCATGCTTGTTCGGGAGAATTCCATCCGGGTAGCGGATTTCCCGGAGCTACATACCGTGCGATTTGCGTGGCGACCACCAACCCAATGTTCCCCTTTCGCAATTCAGGAAAACTTACAACACCTTTACCACGATCGGGTTTGTCGGTCATGCCTTTTTCACGATCACGGATCTCATGAATGGATTTTCTCAGATCACGGTTCCACTCCATGGCATTCATGGAAAGGTCAAGGTGGGCATCAACTATAAACATGTCTTTCAATTAACAATGAACAATTAGCAATTAGCAATTAACAATGAACAATTAGCAATTAACAATGATCAGTGTATTCTTAATGACCGTTGACCATGACTAAACGGTAAGTATTCTGTTTCGCGATAACGTGTTCCAATACGTAACGGCTTTATTATTTTCCACGACAACGGCTCGGTCATGAAGCGCTACGGTCGGGCAGACATGATAGGGAACACCATACAACACATCTCCCACCTGATAACCATTTCCCTTTTCAGCTTTTAATACCATGTGCTCTTCGCTATGGCCGATAGGCTGCAGATCAGGTGCATTCAAAAATGTAACACGGTTTTGAAGGGTATTTTCAGAGGCTATTGATTTATGTCCAAGATCTATGCAGATAATTTCATCCGTTGGTTTTGAAACAATACGTGTAACAACGAGAGCGGCAAACAAAAAAGGCTGCTCCTGTAAAATCGACTGGTAACCTTTGTCCCAGTAAATAAAAGTTCCAGGGCTGCACTCAACCCCTTTTCGTTTGGCGTGAATAGGGAAGGTTGGTGTACCACCGGCAACCACTACTATATTTTTACCGGCCATCATATGTATTTTCTCACGCAACACATTGACAGCTTCAAAACCTTCATTGCATTTCCGTGTACGTTCTTCGAAATCAATATCACGAAGATGGCCATCATAGGCGTGAAGTCCGGTAAATGTAATTCCAGTAAGCGAGAAACATTCACGAAAGAGATCAAACGCATTGCCGGGAAGTATTCCGGTGCGGTTCATCCCCACGTTTAAATCGATAAGAACATTGATCTTTAATTTTCTCTCACTGAATGTTGCTGAAATCTGTTTAGCGGTATCCAGGTTATCAATCAGACAGGAGAATTGTGTGGATGGAAATTTTTCAACCAGTTCAGCTAAGCGGATTGCTTTTGGCCCAACCGGTTGATAAGCCAGCAGTACATCTGCCGCGTCAACGCTGGCCAGCATTTCAGCTTCAGCAATTGTAGCACACTTGAATTTGGTTATGCCCTCCTGCATCAACATTGTGGCAACTTCGGCCGACTTATTGGTCTTCATGTGCGGCCTTACTTTATTCATATCCGGAACAAAGGTTTTCAGGATGCGAATATTTTCTTTTACCAACTCAGGGTAAACCACCAGGGCAGGGGTATCAAGTGTTTCAATATTGTTAATACTGTACCAGTTCATTCTTAATACATTGAATGTTTCAGGTTTAATGTTTTAACGTTAGTGCATGCACTTAACGTTAGACTTAAACTTAAAACCTATTCCAGTTCAAACATAGCTTCAATTTCCACCGGGATATTATCTGGAAGCGAACCCATACCCACAGCACTGCGAACTCCGATCCCGTTCTCTTCTCCCCACACCTTAGCGAATAATTCACTACACCCATTGATCACGAAGGGATGTCTTTCAAATTCCGGAACAGCATTGACCATGCCCAGTACTTTGATAACCCGTTTGATCTTATTGAAGCTTCCCAGGTTAGCCTTTAAGGTAGCCAGAATGGCAAGACCAACCTGTTGTGCTGCGAGCTTACCTTCTTCCATCGTCATGTCCTTCCCGATTCTGCCGATGATCAGTGAGCCATCATCCTTAACTGTTCCGTGCCCCGATACATAAACAAAGTTTCCAACAATGAGAAATGGTTTGTAGACACCGAGTGGTTTTGGAGCTGGTGGAAGAGAAAGATTCAGTTGAGAAAACCGTTGATCGGGAGAAATTGCTGACATAAAAGACTGATTTAAATTTCAGTCAAAAGATAAGCAATGAATGATTACAGCAATCCTAACACAGAAAAGAAATGTGCTGTTGTGCCAGCGAGCACACACACATGCCAGGCACCATGGAAGTACGTGATCTTATCTTTAATGAAGAACAACGTTCCCAGTGTGTAAAATGCACCACCCGCCAGCAAGAGGACGAAGCTCGATTGCGGCATAGCTTCGTACAGCGGCTTGGCAGCAAGCATACCTACCCAGCCCATCATGACGTATAGCAATGTGGAAAGTTTTTCTTTCTTCCCGGTATGGAATGCTTTGAGTACAATACCTAAAATGGCGCAACTCCATACGATCCCCAGAAACGTCCAGCCTATCCAACCCTGCAGTACCACCAGGCAAAATGGTGTGTAGGTTCCGGCAATTAACAGGTAGATAGACATGTGATCGAATTTCCGGAAGAGGAATTTTGCCTTTTCATGAGTGAGGCTGTGATATAAAGTGGATGCGAGATACAGAATCACCATAGTAGCTCCGAAAATGGTGAAGCTCACAATGTGCCACGCATTCCCTTTGATGGCAGCAAATACAATCAATAGAACCAGGCCAGCAATGGCCAGTAAAGTTCCAATGCCATGGGTGATGGCATTCACAATTTCATCTTTAAGCGAAACGTGTGTTGATGGTTTCATAGCGAATTGGAAACACAAAGGTAACGAAAGGAAGTTGCGGCTACTATTTGCCGAGGCGGTATTTTCGTTTCCAGATCTTGAACCACTGCTTGTTCAAGGGGTAGCTCCGATGTGAGGTCACGTTGTTAAAGATCATGGCTACCAGAAACAGGATCACCACACCCGTAAGAATAGGACTTACCACATACATGTAGCCCAAGGTCTTGATTTTCTCTGAACCAATAACAGCAATGAGCGCGGTAGCTCCCCCAGGCGGATGTAGGGTCTTCGTGATTTGCATTGCCACAATGGAGAGTGAAACAGCAAGACTGGCAAGCAGCCAGGGTTCAGCCGGTATGAACTGCTGAATGGTTACACCGATCAATGCACAGATAACATGACCTCCGATGAGGTTACGCGGTTGCGCTAGGGGGCTGTTTATAACACCATAGATCAGTACGGATGAGGCACCAAATGAACCGATAAGGAATAGGTTATCATTCAGGTCCAGGTGATTGGTATTCAGAAAGCCAATCAGTCCGATGCCGGTAAAGGCTCCCAGGAAAGTCCACCAGTGTTCTTTAAAATCAATCAGTGTTTCTTTATAGATAACATAGCGCGTAATACGAGCCCTTCGCTTAAGTCTTTTCATCCGGACGTCAATGTGAATTCCGTAATGTATACACAGAAGGGAATGGCTGTGTTCCTTCAGAAATTAGAATACCATTAGAAATAAAAACTAACGGTTGATCGTAATTGAAACAGCTAAGAAAGATAATGGATCACCATTACACCTGCCAGACCACAGATTGAAACGATGGTTTCCATAAACGACCATGAACGAATCGTATCCTTGATACCCAGGTTGAAGTATTCTTTGAACAACCAGAATCCGGTGTCGTTAACGTGAGAGAAGAAAAGACTACCGGCACCTACCGATAATACCATCAGGTTAGGATTAACGCCCAGTGTACCGAGCATGGGAGCGATGATTCCCGCAGCCGTTAATCCGGCAACCGTTGCTGAACCCACGCACAAACGGATCACGACAGCAATTAACCAACCCAGCACCAACGGATGAATATCAAGTCCGCTGAGTAACAAGGCAATGTCTTTGCTTACGCCTGTATCGATAAGAATTTGTTTCAGGGCACCGGCACCTCCCATGATCATTAATATCATGGCAACATCCTTGATTGCTTCACCATAGATGTCCATCACCTTTGTCATTTTAATATCCTGAAAAATACCAATGGTGAACGTGGCAATGGCAAGCGAGAGTAACATGACGATGGCCGGATCACTTACAAATTTTATGTATGCCTGGGCTTCTTCCTGTGGAAATACCGAAGAGAGCAATGACGTAATCCCTAACAGAATTACCGGAAGCAGCGAAGTAAACATGCTGATGCCAAGTCCGGGTAACTTCTCCTCAGGAAGGTCAGTACGTTGAAATATTTTTGATCCGGGAGGATTGATCTTCTTTAACGTTTGTGAGAATAGGGGGCCGGCAATGATGACCGTTGGTATACAAATCAGAATGCCATAGAAAAGTGTTTGTCCGATATCAGCATTGAACTGCGTTACCAGTGCAGTGGGTGAAGGGTGAGGCGGAAGAAATCCGTGGGTTACGGAAAGGGAAGCAATCATGGGGAGCCCGATGTACAATGGTGGGAGTTTATAGCGGTAAGCCACGGAAAAGATCAATGGCACTACCAGCATGAACGCAACATTATAGAACAACGGAATACCGATCATGAATCCGGTGATCATCAATGCCCAATGGATGTATTTCTCACCAAACAGTTTCACCATGGATGAAGCAATTTTCTGTGCGGCTCCGCTATCGGCTACGAGCTTGCCCAGCATGGCTCCGGAGACGATGATGATGACCAGTCCGGCAAACATATCGCCAACACCTTTCTGTACAGAGCCTGCAATTTTACTGGCGTCCATACCCAGCAGTAACCCGGCAATAATGGAGATGATGAGAAAAGCGAGAAAGGCGTTGATCTTAAATTGCGTGATCAGAATTACCAGAAGCGCAATACAAAAAAGAATTATAAGAATGGACATCGTTTGGTGTTAAGGTTTTGGTTGTCGGGAGACGAAGCTAATGAAAAGGTTTCAGGATTCAAGCCTCCCATGACTTCGACAGGTCTCAATAGAGGTATGATTCCACGAGTGGTCTTATTGTTTTTGGGATATGTGTTAGATTTATATCATGCGTAAATCAAGTGTGTACAGTATCCTGCTCGGATTTGTGTTCTTTGGATGTCAGTCCCGGTCTGAGCAGACTTCAAAATCGGAATGGATTTCCCTGTTCAATGGTAAAGACATCAACGATTGGATTGTCAAGGTGCATCACCATGATGTGGGGGTAAATGCTCACAATACATTCCGGGTTGAGGATGGCATCATCAAAGTCCGCTATGATCAGTACGATGACTTCAATGATCAGTTTTCGCACTTGTATTACAAGACACCATATTCACATTTTCATCTGGTTGTTGAATACCGTTTTACGGGTGAACTACAGCGTGGTGCTCCTGATTACACCGTATTGAATAGCGGTGTGATGTTTCACTCGCAGGATCCGCATTCAATGCCAAAAGAACAGAACTGGCCCATTTCTGTTGAGATGCAGTTTCTGGCCGGACTTGATGACGGCAAACCCAGGCCTACCGGTAACATGTGTTCTCCCGGAACTGATATTGTTTATCAGGGCCGAACCTATGACGGACATTGTCTGAACTCAACATCCAAAACCTATGGAAAAGATGAATGGGTAAGAGCCGAACTGATGGTATGGGGTGATTCACTTATCAAACACATCATCAATGGAGATACTGTCCTGCAATATTCAAAGCCAACAATGGGCGGTGGTGTTGTGGATGGATACGACTCAACCGTGTGGCACCCTGGCAAACCGTTGACTTCCGGATTTATTGCCTTGCAAAGTGAAGGTCAGCCGATTGATTTCCGGAAAGTTGAATTACGGGAATTGCTGAGGGAAAAGTAAGATCAGAACTTATCGGGGATCTGAATGATTCTCACCACGATCTCGTGTGGATCGCCATCTTTATCCAGAAGATTGAATTTTACCATCGGGTTATCTTTCCGGATCTGGCTTTCAACATGTATTACCTGGTTTCCCTGAAGATGCTTTTCGATTTCCTTTTGAAGAATGTAAAGGGCATTGGCAAAGTCTACTTCGATCGGACTGGGGTTGTATGAGGAGGTCTTCATAAATAAATTTCAGATTTCAGGTTCCGGATTTCAGATTTGAATTCTCAAAACAAGTTGGAATTTGAAACCTTAAATCTGGAATTATTATCACCACCGGATTAACGCAGAAGCCCATGTAAAACCACTGCCGAATGCGGCTAAGCAAAGTAAGTCATTTTCTTTGATTTTACCTTCAGCCCACGCTTCACTCATGGCAATGGGAATAGACGCAGCAGTAGTATTACCGTAGCGCATGATGTTGTTGTACACCTGTGCATCCGTGAGTGCCAGTTTCTCCTGGATGTATTGGCTGATGCGCAGGTTTGCCTGATGCGGCACCAGCAGGTTGATGTCTTCTTTCTTCAGATTATTGGCGTCAAGGGCTTCACCAATTACTTCCATGAAGCGTACCACGGCATGTTTAAATACCTGATTTCCATTCATGACTACTTTAAACCCGGTAGTGTCGAGTATCTGATCAGGCTGGCGCTCGGAATGCGGGCGACTGCTTCCGGGATCTTTTACATAAAGCTCTTCTGCAAATTTTCCATCCGAGTGAAGATGTGTTGAAAGGATACCGGGTTTGTCTGATGCCTGTAGTATGGCTGCTCCTGCACCATCGCCAAAAATAACAGCCGTGTTCCGGCCTCGCGTTGAGATGTCCAGCGCGGTTGACTGTATCTCAGCACCTATAACCAGTATGGTTTTGTACATGCCGGTTTTGATGAACTGATCGGCAACTGAAAGGGCATATATGAAACCTGAACAGGCATTGCGGATATCGAGAGCACCGATTCGTCCATCGAGTCCGAGTTCGCGTTGCAGCAGCACTCCAGAGCCTGGGAAAAAGTAGTCGGGGGTGATCGTGGCGAACACAATAAAGTCAATATCGTTTTCCGTAAGCTTTGCCCGTTGTAAGGCCATGCGTGTTGCTTTGGCAGCCATGTTCGCTACGGTGTCTTTGGAAGGATCCATCCACCTGCGTTCTTTGATTCCGGTGCGTTCGATGATCCATGCATCGTTCGTATCCATCACGGTAGAAAGGTAGTCGTTGGTAATAACCGTTTCCGGTACATGGTGGCCAAGGCCGACAATCCTGGAATATTTCATTCGATTGAAATTTTTGGAACGCTAAGGTAAGGAATTGTCCGAATGAATGTTAGGACCTAAAAACACGTTTTTAATGAAAAAATGAGGCTTTATTTTATACGGCTCCAAATAGTACATGTCATAAATTTTCAAAATTCATTTACTTTCGCGGTTTAAGAAGAATCAAAGTTGAACCGCTTATCGAGATTTCATGAAGTACAGAGTGCTGGTTGTTGATGGGGATGACAAGAAATGCAAGACCTTTTCCCTTTGCCTGGGTATGACTAAACAATTTGAAGTCATTGCCCTGATCCGCCAAAAGGAAAATGAGTCATTGAAATATTCACGGTTTATAGATAAGGTAATCCTGCATCAGTATGCAGAAGCTGAGCTGGCAGATTTTATTAAGCAGACTTGTATCGGGCACAAGATCGATCTGGTATTTGGTCTGGCCATCGATGCGATTGATTTTCTGATCACCTATAAGTCTGTTATAGAGGGGCCAGCACGTGTGCAAAGTCTTCCAGACCGTTCTGTGTTTGATCTGATGAATGATAAAGGAAGCCTGGCCGTTTTCCTGGAAGAAAAAGGTATTCGTGCTCCTGCACGCATGACATTTGATGATGACGTAAACACCCTTACCTATCCGTTGATCATAAAGCCCAAAAATGGTCAGGGCGGTAAAGGGATATTTCAGTGTAATACGCCTGAAGAGTTTCGGTCAACGCTGGATAAGATTAATCGGGATGACTGTATCATTCAGGAATTTATCAAAGGCTATGATATCGATCTGAGTTTGCTGGCTAAGGACGGAAAAATTTTGGCGTATACCATTCAGCGTGGTATTGAAGAATCGCAGTATCACGAATTTTCTCCCTGTGCAGCGATTGAATTTTCGCATAATGAAAAGTTATATAATCTGGTATCTGAATTTATCCGGGAAACCAATTTTAGTGGAGTAGGACACCTTGACCTGCGGTATGACGAAGCGAAAGATGACTTTGTGATCATCGAGATCAACACCCGGTATTGGGATTCACTTATCGGATCATTTGTTGTAGCGGAGATCAACTTCCCATACCTGCACGCGATGGCAACGCTGGGGAACCCGGTTGAATTCAATTCATTCAAAACCGGTGTATACATTACCGCCACTGCCTACGTTGATTTTAAAATGAAACGGCTTAAGCTGAACAACTATCGCGAAAAGATTAACTTCAGTCACAGCGGAATGCGCGGTTACCTGAATGATCCGTTATATTTTATCAAGAGCAATCTGTCCCGGATGTTCGTACGATAAAAAGTAATTGATGTCTCCTAATTAAATTTCTGTACCACGACCAGCGTTGCTCTTTATATTATAATGACTGGTTGTTAATTGAAATTGTCGTATTCCCCACCACGGTTTGACGCATTTTACCCGCTTCTGTATAATAAAGCCTTGCGTATGTTTGTATCAGAAACAAATCGTAAACACAACCGAAAGAACCCATGGAAAATACCATTTCAAAACCTGCACGCTGGGCCTCTTATGTTATGAGCGGATTGGTAATTCTGTTCATGCTGATGGACAGCATTATGAAATTTGTAAAACCGGCTGAAGTGATCAAAGGCACAGTAGATCTTGGCTATGGCGTGGAACACCTGCCCATCATTGGAGCGCTGGGTCTTATTTCTACCCTGCTGTATGCCTTTCCCCGAACCTCTGTTCTGGGCGCTATTCTGCTTACTGCTTATTTCGGTGGTGCAGTGGCTACACACCTGCGCTTGAATAATCCCTTATTTACACACACATTGTTCACTGTATACTTTGGTATTTTAGTGTGGGGTGGACTTTGGCTGCGGAACAGAAAGGTTAGGGAAGTGATATTTCAATAATGTCATGATACCTTCGGTACGGGAGTAGAATACGTGCAATGAAGGTATGCTTAGCGTCCTTGGTGTTGTATTCTACTTTGCGCTCTTTGCGTGAACCAACAGTTCGGGTGAACGAAAGTCAAGGTAGGCACGCAACCTTAAACCTTGAACTTTAAACATTATATGACCACGTTCACAATTTTTCCCTGTACGATGATAACTTTCTTCGGAGGTTTGCCTTCGAGCCATTTCTGAACAATCTCGGATGCCATCACCATTTTTTCAATATCCTCTTTGGGCATGTCTAACGCGAAGTTCATTTGCGCACGGACCTTACCATTAATCGAGATCGGATAGTTGAATGAACTTTCGATCAGGTATTGATTATCATATTTCGGGAAAGATGATTTCAGGATCGTTTCCCGGTGACCAAGTTTTTCCCAAAGTTCTTCTGCAATATGCGGAGCAAAAGGAGAGAGGGCAATTACCAGCGGCTCCAGGATCGCCCGCTTGTTACATTTCAGAGAGACCAGTTCATTGCAACAGATCATGAACTCGCTCACGGACGTATTGAAGGAGAACCGGTCGATGTCTTCTTCAATCTTTTTAATGGTCTTGTGTAATACTTTCTGCTCATCACGGGTTGGCTCGTCTGATGTCACCGCGAAATTTCCATTGCTATCGTGGAAAAGATTCCAGAAGCGTCTCAGGAATTTATACACGCCATCAATGCCATTCGTTGCCCAGGGTTTGGATAACTCCAGGGGACCGAGGAACATTTCGTACATGCGAAGGGTGTCTGCACCGTACGCTTCCACAATTTCATCAGGGTTCACAACATTGTACTTGGACTTAGACATCTTCTCGACTTCCGTTCCGCAGATATACTTTCCGTTCTCCAGAATAAATTCTGAATCCCTGAAGTCGTCACGCCATTTTTTGAAGGCTTCTACATCCAGTACATCATTATCAACCATATGAATATCTGCGTGAATAGCGGTGGTTTCATATTGTTTTCGCAGGCCGTGAGAGACGAATTTATTTGTTCCGTTAATTCTGTAAACAAACTTTGACATTCCCTGAATGTGCCCCTGATTGATCATCTTCTTAAAGGGCTCTTCAGCATTTCCATACCCCAGATCTTTCAGTGCCTTGCACCAGAAGCGTGAGTACAACAGGTGACCGGTAGCATGTTCCGATCCACCTATGTAGAGGTCAACATCCTGCCAGTAGTTGATATCTTCTTTGCTGGCAAACTCTTTTTCATTTGTTGGGTCCATGTAACGGAACCAGTACCAGCTAGAACCGGCCCAGCCCGGCATGGTGGTTAATTCATACGGATGTCCTTTGTAGTTCCATCCGTTAGCGCGGGCTAACGGTGGCTCTCCGGTTTCGGTAGGTTTATACTCATTGATTTCCGGAAGGGTAACGGGCAGGTCATTGAAGTCAACGATCTTCGGAATGCCATTCGTGTAATACACCGGGAAGGGTTCACCCCAATACCGTTGTCTTCCGAAAATAGCATCACGCATGCGGTAGTTTACTTTCAATACACCGATGCCGGATTCTTCTACTTTCTTCAGCGCTTTTTCAATCGCTTCATTCCAGGGCAATCCATTCAGAAAACCTGAATTGATCATCTTACCGGATTTCGGTTCGAAGTTGTCTTTGGTGATATCACTGGTCGGACCCTCCAATACATCAATGATCGGCAGGTTGAAATGTTTCGCGAATGCATAGTCGCGTGTATCACTGGATGGCACAGCCATGACTGCACCTGTACCATACCCGGCTAAAACATAATCGGCAATCCATACCGGAACCTTTTCATTATTGAACGGATTGATCACATACGCTCCCGTGAAAACACCGGAGATGCGTTTCACTTCACTCATGCGCTCACGTTCACTTCTGTTTTTGGCTATGTCAACATACTTTTCAACTTCTGCACGTTGTGCTGCCGTGGTGATCTTATCGACCAGTTCATGTTCAGGAGCGATAACCATAAAGGTTACACCGTAAATGGTATCGATACGCGTGGTGAATACGCGAATGCTTTCTCCTGTACCATCGATCTTGAAATCGAGCTCACACCCAACTGACTTTCCAATCCAGTTGCGTTGCATTTCTTTTACCGGTTCCGGCCAGTCGATCGTATCAAGACCCTTTAACAGGCGCTCCGCATACGCAGTGATACGCATGCTCCACTGCATCATTTTGATACGCTCAACCGGATAACCACCACGTTCGCTTACACCGTCTTTTACTTCATCGTTTGAAAGTACGGTGCCCAGAGCGGCACACCAGTTAACCATGGTTTCACTGCGGTAGGCAATGCGGTATTTCTGCAGGAAGTTTTCATTCTCCTGATCATTAAAAGCTTTCCACTGATCAGCTGAGATGACAGGGGTTTCATCATCACATACGGCTTCAATGTTTTTATTGCCGTTCTTTTCGAGTTCCGTGATAAGTGCTTGAATAGGTTCTGTTTTACCTCCTGACTTTTTATTATACCACGCGTTGAACAGCTGGCCGAAGATCCATTGTGTCCATTTATAGTATGCAGGATCGGAGGTCTGGACCTCGCGGTCCCAGTCGAATGAAAATGCTATTTGTTTAAGCTGACGCTTATAGGTCTCAATATTTTTAGCAGTAGTGATAGCAGGATGCTGACCGGTTTGAATGGCGTATTGTTCTGCGGGCAGACCAAAGGAGTCGAAGCCCATAGGGTGCAATACATTGAATCCTTTTATGCGCTTATACCGGGAAACAATATCCGAAGCAATGTATCCCAGCGGGTGCCCCACATGCAGCCCGGCACCGGACGGGTAGGGGAACATATCCAAAGCGTAATACTTTGGTTTTGAGGTATCAACGGATACTTTATAGACTTTGTCTGCCACCCACTTATCCTGCCACTTCTGTTCAATTCGCTTGATTTCGTCTTTGCTGTAGTCGGCCATTTTCCTTGAATTCTGGTAATAGAACCGCAAAAATAACGCAATCCGGCTAATTGCCTATCCCTTCCAGTTAACAACTCATCAATCCTGTTTTACACTTCAGTAACTCCTTTTTTAATACGCTCTCCGGTTTGGGAATCTTTACCGTGTAATCGCCAAAAAGACCCTATGAAAACACTTTTTACAATCCTTTTCTTATCGCTGACAGCTTTCACTTTTGCCCAGACAAAAATAACCGGAACCGTAACAGACAATAAGGGCGAGCCCATTCCTTTCGCGAACGTCATTCTTGTGGATACGTATGATGGTACTTCATCTGATGCAGAAGGAAGATTCACATTCACTACAACGGAAACCGGTAGTCAGGTACTGGCTGTGAAGTTTGTAGGCTTCAACGATTTTCTACAGCCTCTGGTGTTGGATGGCAAACCTGTCACGGTTGACGCGAAGCTTCAGGAGCAGGTAAATGAGCTTTCAGCGGTAACCATTACAGCTGGTTCATTCATGGCCAGCGATGAATCGCGCAGAACCATTTTCCGTGCGGTAGATATTGCCTCTACGGCCGGAGCCACTGCAGATATAGCCGGTGCTTTGAATACCTTACCCGGAACGCAGAAAGTAGGTGAGACCGGAAGATTATTTGTGCGTGGTGGAGATAGTAACGAAGCCCGTACATTCATTGATGGCATGGTTGTGCTGGATGCCTACAGTCCCTCAGCACCAAACACACCTTCACGCGGAAGATTTCTTCCCTTCATGTTTAAAGGTACAAGCTTCAGTACCGGAGGATATTCTTCTGAATACGGCCAGGCATTGTCGTCTGCACTGGTGCTGGATTCGAGAGACAAAGCAGAGGCCACGAGAACCGACATCGGAATACTCTCAGTCGGTGGAGATATTGCTCATACGCAAGCCTGGAACCGTGGATCTGTGGCAGGTAAAATTCAGTACACCAACATCAGGCCCTATTTCGGGTTGATCAATCAGGAGATTGACTGGGATGTTCCTCCGGTTTCGTTAGAAGGTGTAGGTGCTTTTCGTCATGACATTGGTAAACAGGGTATGGTAAAGGTATATGGGAACTTCACTCATACGGATTATTCTCTGTATAACCATACCATTGATGATTACAACGTAAAGTATCACTATGATCTTTCCAATGACTATCGTTATATCAATGGATTCTATAAAGATGTATTGAGTGATACGTGGAGTATAAGAGGAGGAGTTTCATATACTTACCAGCGGAACGAGACCAATGTTGCCGATATCAACGATATTGTTGAAACCGATAAAGGTATTCATGTCAAAACGGTATTTGAAGGTTCGCTTTCCGATAAGATAGAAGTAAAGACAGGCCTTGAAGTCATCAACCATGATTATGCCCAGGCTTTTGATGAGGTCTCCGATCCGGATTTTACGCTGGCATTTAATGAAGTTATTACGGCTTCCTTTGTCGAAGCTGATCTGTATGCCAGCAACAGATTCGTGACACGTGTTGGTGCACGTGCTGAATACAATACATTGATGGATCAGGCAAGCATTGATCCCCGTCTTTCACTGGCGTATAAAACCGGAGAGCATGGACAGGTATCATTTGCCTATGGTAAGTTCAGGCAAACGGCCAATAATCAGTATGCGAAAATCAACAACGACCTTGATCCCGAAAAAGCGGAACATTTTATTCTGAACTATCAGCGGGTAGAAGACAATCGCACGTTCCGGATTGAAACATATTACAAACGATATTCTGATCTGGTGAAATACACCGATGGTGATCCCTTGGAATTAAATAATGATGGAACCGGGTATGCCAAAGGAATTGAGTTGTTCTGGCGTGATAACCGCTCTGTTCGTAATCTGGATTACTGGGTATCGTATTCATTTCTCGATACTGAGCGTGACTACCTGGATTTCCCTTCAGCACACACACCAGCATTTGCATCAGCTCATAATTTCTCACTGGTGACAAAATATTTTGTAGAGAAACTTAAAAGTCAGGCAGGCTTTACATACTCCTATACTTCCGGCAGACCTTATAACAATCCGAACGAGGATAAATTTAATAACGGTAAGACACCATACTATTCTGACCTGAGCTTCAATGTCGCTTATCTCCCCAAACCCTATCTGATTTTTTATTTCTCCTGCACCAACCTGCTGGGTCGTGACAATGTCTTTGGTTATGAATACAGCAGGCAGTTGAATGATGCTGGCCAGTATAACAGTCGCGCGATACGTCAGCCCGCCCCCCGTTTTGTTTTTCTAGGGATATTCATCACGCTTTCTAAAAATAAATCGATCAATCAATTACCAACACTCTGATAATTTCTCTGGTTTAATGTTCCACATTTAAAGTCTAAAAAAATGAAAACACTATCGCTCTATTCACTGATTACATTAATGATGATTGCTTTTGCTGAAAAAGGTCTTGCAGCAGATAAGTATGTTGAAGCCATGCAAAAGAATATACAAACGGTCTACACATCAGATTCCATTCCGGTATTGCAACAGGCAGTCAATGCATTTGAACGCATTGGTGCCGCAGAAAAGACAAAATGGGAGCCTTACTACTATGCTTCTTTTGGATATGTAATGATGTCCGATAATGAAAAGGATGCCGCTAAGAAAGATGGCTACCTGGATCAGGCCATGACCGCTCTGAATAAAGCAAAGGAGATTGTGCCGAATGAGTCTGAGGTTGTTGCTATGGAAGGATTTATTTACATGATGCAGCTGGCGGTTGATCCAGCCTCACGTGGGCAGCGTTATTCCGGACTTGCTTTGCAGTCATTCGGAAAAGCCGTGACGCTGAATCCGGAAAACCCCAGAGCTCTTGGCTTGCTTGCTCAGATGCAATTCGGCATGGCGCAGTTCTTTGGTTCACCAACCACAGAAGCGTGCGCTACCAATGCGAAAGCGAAGGAAAAGTTTGATGCCTTTAAATCAGAGAATCCATTGGCGCCACAATGGGGGAAGGGAATGGTGGAGAAGATGATCGAAAAATGTAATTAGAAGTTGACGTGGCCGGTTACGAATTACAAATAACTGACTACTTTAGCCGCATGACCTTTGATCGCAAGTTGGTAATCAGCCAGGTAAAGCAGTTTTCGATTTTCATTGTGGCTGCTATAGTGCAGCCATACTTTATGTGTCCTGGCTGCACTACCTTCACCCGCTATTCGCTGGTTAGTTTGTTCACTTTTTTCCTCTGGCTTTTTTTGTGGAAGGGAAATGATCTGGTAACCACCTATGTCTCAGAGAAAATTCCGTGGATGAAATTTCCACTGCGGAGACTCTTCGTTGGGATTATCAGCACAATCGGATATACTCTTTTGGCGGTTGTATTTCTGATGGAGGTTTTTGCTCTTGTCTTTGATTTACGATTCGGCAGCGGATACATCTTTACCATTTATTTTTCAGTAGCCTTCACCATTGTTATATCCTTGATCCTGCATAGCCGGGCATTTTACCTTCACTGGAGAGCAGCTGCAAGGGATGCTGAGCGGTATGAGAAAGAAAGTATTGCCGCAAAATATGAGAACCTGAAAAGCCAGGTGAATCCACATTTTCTTTTCAATACACTGAATGTACTTACGAACCTGGTATATGAAGATCAGGATAAAGCCGTGAAGTTCATCAAGCAGCTTTCTGAAGTATACCGGCATGTGCTTGAAACCCGTGATAAAGAGTTGATCTCACTTCAGGAGGAGCGCAAATTCCTGGATTCGTATTTATTTCTGCAGCAGATCCGGTTTGGTGATAAACTAAAACTGAACATCAACCTGAATGGAGCAGAAAGCCTGATGCCCCCTCTCGTGTTGCAAATGCTGATTGAAAATGCCATAAAGCATAATATCATTGCTGAAGACGATCCACTTACCATTTCGGTATATGTACAGGCTAATTTTATCGTAGTGGAAAATAACCTGCAGAAGAAATCGCTTATGGCGGGCGAGTCCCCGGGTGTAGGTTTGGAAAATATCCAGCAACGGTATAAATATATAACGGATGTTCCGGTAGAAATCACGCAGAACGAAAAATTCATTGTTAAACTTCCGATCATACCGGTGTCATGAATGTACTGATCATTGAAGACGAACCACAGGCCGCACAGCGACTGGAAACATTGGTTAAAGGTCTTGAGCCGTCTGCCATCATTCTGAATAAACTGGATTCCATAAAACGATCTGTAGAATGGCTGAACAAAAATAAGCCTGACCTTATCTTCATGGATATCCAGCTTGCTGATGGACTCAGTTTTGAAATATTCGAGAAGTGTACGGTAAAGTCGCCTGTGATTTTTACTACCGCCTATGATGCCTACGCACTAAAAGCTTTTAAGGTAAACAGCATTGATTACATTCTGAAGCCTGTAGATAAAGACGAACTGAATGCAGCGCTCACCAAATTCAAGACCTTGATTCAGAAAGAACCGGAAACAAAACTGTTGCTGGATAACATTGGTCAGGCGGTACAAATGCTGACCAAGCGATATAAAACACGCTTCATGATCAAAGTGGGAGAGCACATCCGTACGGTAGAAGTTGATACTATTTTATACTTCTATAGCCAGGATAAGACAACTTTTTGTGTGACTTCCGATGGAAGAAATTTCATCCTTGATTTTACAATGGAGCAACTGGAGGAAATGACAGACCCATCCCGATTCTTCCGGATCAACCGGAAATATCACATTGCATCAAACGCCATTCAGGATATTATAACCTATACCAACAGCAGACTCAGGCTGGTTATCAAAAACTCAACGGATACTGATATTATTGTTGCACGTGAACGGGTGCAGGAATTTAAGGATTGGCTGGATAGGTGAAGGCTATCCGTTAATCGTTATCCGGCATGGGTGCGAATAACGATTAACCGATAACGACTAACGACTTCTAAGAACTTATCTTCCCGGACACACGCGCGGCATAACCTTCCAGCTTGCCAACCTCCTGGTCGATCATCCACAGACCAACACCTTCTTCACCAATGATGTCAAAGATTTCAACGGCTCTGCGGGCAAGGGTTTCTTCTTCCCGTTGTTCGTTCACATACCATTGCAGGAAGTTGAATGTGGCAAAGTCTTTTATCTGAAGGCACTGATCAACAATGTTATTGATTGACTTGGTTACTTCGATCTCATGCTCCAGCACGGATTCAAAAACTTCACGCAAGGTTTTAAAGGTGTGTTTGATGCCGGAGATTTCCGGCTGAAGCGCATGACCACCGGCAGCATTGACATAACGGAAAAGTTTCAGCATATGCATCCGTTCTTCTTCGGAATGCTTGTACAGAAACTCAGCAGATATTTCAAATCCCTGTGTATCACACCAGGACGCCATCGAAAGATAAGCAGCTGAAGATTTTCCCTCCATCACGATTTGTTTGTTCAACAATGCCTCAATCTCTGGCGTAATGGATCGGGTGGGAGTGTAACTCTGTTTTTTCATATAGGTATTTAATAAGCTTCAAATTAAAAAGAGAGTGGTTGTTAACGCTTCATAAATATACTTAAACGATGTGTGTTGCCTGTTCTTCCATTTAAGACATCGCGTATTTTAAATGAGTTTTTTTATTGGAATTAATCCAGATAAAGGCTCAACCTCTCGGAGCTTTAGCTGAAGATGAAACATCTTTTATCGTGTATGGGTTCTGCGTCCTGCTGTAACGTTAACCATTCTGTTTTCGCGATTCTAAAATCACCTGTCGCTTGCCCGGGAAGTTTCTAAGGACCTTCATACCCATGAAAGAAGAGTTGGACAGCGCTCGGATCTAACGATCACCGTCTCTCCATGCAATCCCCGGACGTAACCATAGATAAGGAATCCTTGGCTTGGTACTTTTGCAGCAAGTGCCAAATTTTGGGTTTTTAACGGTTTTTGCCTTGTCGGATAACCGTTTGCGACTTACCTTTGTGTAGAATTAGTCTAAATTAGTAGCTTTAATGGATACGGAAACCCTTTAAAGCCGGCTTTAAGCAGAAATTGAATGTCGCGGTCTGTAAAAATCCTATTAGCTGATAATCAACCCCTGATCGCTGCCGGGCTGCATCATTTCCTGTCCTCCCGTGAAGATGCTGACATTGTCGGCCAGGTAGAGAAGCCTGATTTGTTGAAAGAAATGCTGCAAAAGCACCGGCCTGATCTCCTTATCGCAGATTATAATCTCCCGAATTTTATAAATAAAGGTCATCTCCAGGCCGTGAAGGAAATATCTCCGGAAACGCATGTACTGATACTCTCTTCGGATGATAATAAGAGTAACATTCTCGATATCCTTCAGTTGGGTGTAAAAGGCTATGTAACAAAGGAATGCAGCAGGGAAGAAGTGCTGATGGCCATCCAGTCAACCGCCAAAGGAGAAAAGTTCTTTTGCCATAAGATACTCGATATCATTATGGAGAAACATTTCAGTCCGGAACCGG
>DASXWH010000292.1:0-3665 GCA_036503775.1 Ohtaekwangia sp. | reverse complement strand
ATTCAAACAAGGCAATAGATCAGAAGCTTGAATATATCCACAACAATCCCGTGAAGGAAGGATTTGTTGACAAGGCTGAAGAGTACGTGTACAGCAGTGCGCGTGATTACTGTGGCACAAAAGGGTTGCTGGAAATCGAGTACATAGATTGAGTATGCTGCATGGAAGTAACTTCCATACGAAGTCTCCATACCTAAACAATTTCTAACCGGGGGACGGAAATAACTTCCGCCCCAGCGAAAGACTTTAATGAAAGCTATTTCTTTGCGCCTTTGTGCCTTAGCGGTGAAAAAATAAAATCTTTACCGCAAAGGCGCAGAGACGCAAAGGTGACGCAGTGGAATCGCAGTTCACAATAACCGGATTGTATTGGTTATCTTCAGCAACAAAAACAGAATAGCGCACATGGAATTTCTGGCAGGCATGATTGGATTCATAATCGTGGAGATCGTTCTCGCTGCCCTGGGATGGGTATGCCTGTTTGTATGGTATCGGAACAGAAAGAAAATGGAAGAAATAAAAAACAAAGAATACGCAGGGGAATACAGCGCTGCGGGGAAGGTATTTATACTAAACTTCATCGCTGGTGCCGGTGCGATCAGCATGTTCGGGATGGTCATTTTCTTTTTGGTTGTCTTTGCATACAGGGCCATTACGAATTGAACTGACATTCAATCATCATCTTACTATATGAAAAAGAAAATCATCATCGGTTTATTCCTTGCGGTAACTCTCCTCCTGGCAATGTATGCCTATCTTCAACGAATAGAAGCTGCCAGGCAAATGCAACAAGTAAAACAAGCTGTGCAGGAAGCCGAACGAAAACGGAAGATTGCCGAAGAAATGGCCGCACAGGAAAAGCTGAAGCACGACAGCACACACGCGCCCGCAATTTAACGAATAACGCCTGTCTGCCCTGCCTACAGGCAGGCGGCAGGCAGGATTAACGTCTGCCTGCTTCAGACAGAACTATCTGACCAAAACAATCTCCATCCACGGCTGCCACGTGTCCTCAAACAACTCCCATTTCGCATTCAGGTTACCGTCATCACCGCGATGAAGTGTTGCGCGCATTTGATCGTTGCCGAGTTTCAACACTCCGCTGTCATCAAGCGTGGCCTGCATGGTCACCACCGCACCGGTGTTATCGTAGGACGTGAGAAAATACTGTCCCCGGCCTTGATCATAGCCGATGATCTCCGTTACCTCCGTGCCTTCATCTCCCATGAGAACATCCACACGATGAAGAATAAAACAATTACCGGAGATCCATTCATAGGTATCGGTGCCTTTGATCAGGATGGAAGCATCTTTTGTGATCGTCCCGCGCGTATCCCACTTTCCGATCAGGAATGCTAATTTTTTCAGCCCATCGCGCTGTGGGGTTGTATCCGTTGCCATACCTTCTTCGTTTTAGGGTATAGCCTAAAAACTACTGCCAACGGAATGCTGACGATTATTAATTTTAGACAAATAAAACACCATGGCTAAAAAAGTTAATCTGAATACCGAAGTAACTGTATTCCTGGACGAACAGAAGCATCCGCTGAGACAGGAAATTGAAAAGCTGCGTTCCGTTATTTTAAGCGCCCATACAGAACTCATGGAAAACATAAAGTGGAACGGACCTAATTATTGTGCTGCTGATCAGGACCGCATTACCATGAAGATCCAGCCACCCAAACAGATTCAGCTGATCTTCCATCGTGGGGCCAAAGTTCAGAAGCAACCCAAAGATAAACTCATAAAAGACGAATCCGGATTACTTATCTGGAAAGAGAATGACCGCGCTGTAGCTGCATTTAAAACCGATAAAGAAATCGAAAGCAACAAGACTGCATTAATCAAAATAGTTAAAGACTGGATCAGCGCAGCCTCCTGATGTTAACCGTGAAAAATATCTACAGCATTATGATAATTGAAAGAATAAAAGAGCTGTTAAGCAGAGATGTCGTGCAGCGGATCATTTACACAGCCGGCCTAGCGTTGTGGACTTTTCTCAGCTGGAGCAGCATTACCACACATCCCTATGCATCAAGTTCACTGGGTGTTGATTATTTCACCTTGTACTTTTTCCCGGCACTGATACTATTGCTTCAGATCGTCAGGAATAACAAATTATTATGGGGACTGATCTTTGGGCTGGTCACTACTTACATTGTTGTGGCTTTATACACCGTACTAGCCGATGCCATTGAGCGCAGCGGAAATCACGTGAAAGCTATTGACTGGCAAGTGAAGGACGTTGTGATCCTGCTCATTGTTTTCGGTGTACTGATTATAGTGGATTGGATAATCTATCGCATCAGACCGAAGAAACTGATCTGATTTAACCTGGGGCAACGAATAACGCCTGCCTGCCGGTAGGCTCGGCAGGCAGGCGACAGGCAGGATTAACATTAAATTCGTAGCTTCGAAAACCATGAAGCGCTATATCCTCCCCGTTATTTTCACCATTGCTGTAATTGCACTCTATCATTTTGTTAACATCAACTTTTTTACGGTAGACCTGGCCAGGCGTGTAAAGAATGCCCTGTTCATGATCCGGAATGTTCCGACCGTTGATGAATCGGTTGTGCTTTACAATGTCGGGAAGCTTGGTCCGGAGGAGCTTGCACAGAAAATTGATTCCCTTCTCACCGCAGAACCCAAGAAGATCGGAGTAAATGTATGTCACTGGCTCCGCGTTCCGCTCGCCCCGCTTATCCAACGATACAAGTCTGACAGCCGTGTGGTCTTTACCAGCTGTTCGGATTCATCCCCTAACGAACACAGTGCGATCATCGATGACGAAAATACAGTCACGCATTTTAAAACCGACAAACCGGATTACTTCGAACTTAGCCTGACCGGATTTACCGGAAGAGGAAACAGCACCGAAAGAATCAACTATGGCCCGAGGCGTGATTACCCGGTACACAAAGGCGAGCTTACGGATTCCTATTTCTGGTATGACCCCGACCACCTGAAAGGCAAGATCATCCTGATCGGATACATGGGCGATTATATCACCGAGGAAATGATGTACTTTCAACGCTGCCGTATTACACCATTGAACCCGGATTATGGCTACTCCAACATCACACCCGACATGTATGATATCGAGATCTCGGCAAACATCCTGCGAACTATTCACGACAACGACTTCATCAACGAGATCAATCCATTCGTACGGATACTGATAATCCTGGCGTTCAGTCTCGTGAACGTAGTGGCACTTACCTTCATCAGAACCCGCTGGACCGCTGTTAACCTGCTGATCGCAGTTGTCTTTTTTATTTTACTGAATGGATTAGGCCCCATGCTGATGGTGCTGTTGTTTGATAAAGGCTATTTTTTAGAAATGGATGAACTGTTCCTGGTACTGGTGATCACCACGGTGTTCACGGTGTTCATGAATACCAGTCAGAAAAAAGCGAAAGCGTCTGTTGTGGATATGCCCACGGATAACGAATAACGCCTGCCTGCCGCAGGCAGGGATAACGGCTATTTCAGCTTCTCATTTTCCTTATGCCGATCCCTATCCCTCCGCTGGGGCGGAAGTTATTTCCGTCCCCACTATTAAAATTTAATAAGTTGCACAACTTCGACTGGAACTTAGTTCCAGTACACTATCTTTCACATAATTACATTTTACCCGTTGTTGCCATGAGTGAGAAATACAA
>DASXWH010000291.1:0-6292 GCA_036503775.1 Ohtaekwangia sp. | reverse complement strand
GCATAAGAACGGAGAAATTCATTTTCTGCTTTCTGAAGACTGTCGGATTCATACCAAATATTACCCGATGTGAATAATGCGCTTGTGAATTCAAAATCAGAACATTCTGAAGGACATCTTTCAAGCACGGGTAGGAGTATGTCACGTGCTTCCTTCAGGCTATCGATAGAAGTATAACAAAGACTGATATTAGTGAGGAGGTTGATATTCGTGGATGTAGAGTGGTTATACGAGTTCCATACATTCAGTGACTTTTTATAATACGTCAGTGCTAATTCGGGGTTTCGGAGTTTATAGTAGATAAGGCCAATGTTATTCAGGGCGGTATAAACCCCATCCTGAACATCATTTTTTACGTACGCGGAATGCGCTTTTTGCAGACAGGATAAAGCCTGGTCATACCGGGACAGGAATACATACCCTAATCCTAAACCGTTCAGAACATCGCCATGGATTTCGCTGTTGAAGAAATTGCGATGTGCTATCTTTTCAAGATAGAGCCCAATGGTAATGGCGGAATCATATTTCTCCAGCCTCCTTAAAACTACGCCAACCACTTTACCGGATTTGACCATTCTTAAACTATCACCCACGTGTGTTGCTATGTTCATAGATTCTTTCGCAAAGGCAAGGCACGTGTGGTTATCTATGCCGTACAATTCAATGGCTAATTCCAGGCAAAGATCAGCTCTGGCACCACCCTGCGTTTTTGGAAGCAGCGCCTTTAGAGAATCTATTTTAGCATTCTGTGCAAATGCAGATTGTACGCAAAAAATAGTCAGGATCGAAAACAGGTATCGGGCCATACACCTATCGACTACGTTCATCCAGAATATGCTTCGCTGATTCAGAGAGTATCTTGCTGGCATTCTCGATTTCAATGAGGCGGGCTTGTGAACTGGCCAGGGTAATGTCCTTGAGCCCTGTAGCACACAACCCTTTTACCGTAGCCATGGAATTACGGATTTCAACGGCAACCTTTCGGATGGTGGCATCGCGCTGCTCCATCGCCAGCTTCAGTTCCCGATAACTCTTTTCCAGCTCGCGTGTTTGTTCTTCTACTTTTTTGTCCAGCAGTGTGTTCGCATGTTTTCGGTTTTGATTGGCTTTGTAAAAAAAGATGGCGAGAAGGATGAACAACAGCACAACACCCCCGATCAGGAGGCGAACCACCTTTTGTCTTTTAATAACCTGGTCCTGTAGTTCCAGCAAAGTTGTTTGTGATTCTATTTTGGCTTTGTTTTCGCGTTGCAGAAACTCAGCCTGAACATGCATTAATTTGTTTCGCACATCTTCACCTGAAACACTATCCTTCAATTGAATGTATCGTTCCTGATAATACACGGTTTTTTCATGATCATTTACTTTTCTATACACCTCAATAAGCTGGGCGTAAAGCTGGAGCAATTCACTGTTGAAACCTTCTGTGGTTTTCCATTCTTTGATTTCCTGCAGATACTGTGTGGCCAGATCAATCTTTCCCTGCTGCAGATAGATCTTGGATAAATTAAGAACACAATCAAAACCCAGTCTGGCGTTTTGGGTTTGCTGGGCCAGCTGATTTCCCAACTTAAAATGTTTTTCCGCAGCATTCAGGCTGTCCATCCGTAAAAAATGTAAACCTTCGGTGACTTCCAATGCTAAACGTGTTGGCGCTAAACATGGCTTCTTGCCGCAGAGTTGTTTTACCTGATCAATGTATTGGCGTGATGACGTAAATTCTTCCAGGTGTGAATAACACAGGCTCATGTTTAGCAGCAGCACTTTTAAATTTTCGCTGTCTGGCTTTTCTTTTTCAATCTCCAGTGCCCGCTGATAATACTCCAGCGCTTTGTGGTCGTCCTTCAGTTTGTAGTACATCTGGCCGATAGCCGCCAGGGTACCGCCCATTTTGGTTTTGTCAGGTAACTGCTCTTCAACCGCCAGGGCATCGAACAGGTATTGCATAGCCAGATCATACCGTGATCGCAGGAGGAAGGATTGGCCGAGATACTGGTTAACATCACGCTGCTCTTCCAGCCAGTGGTTTCGTTTGGCAATGGGAAGAATGATATCGCTGATCCGTAATATGGAATCCGTCAAGGTCAGATTATCATATGCCTCAATTAATACCTTGCCAGCCTTTACCATCGACATGCTGTCACCACTTTTCGTGGCTGACACGTATGCAACTTTTGCTTGTTGCATAACTTTGGTGAGAGAATCGGTTTTGTGCTGTTGAGCAAAAAGACTGGTCTGAAGCAATAAAAGAAATCCGAGAGATCTAAGAATTGATGAAAGGTTCATAATTACGATATCATTCAAAGATAATTAATTTGCAGCATGAATAGGGGAATCATACTATGAAACGATTACCAATATGGATGTCACCGAAGCAACGGGAAACCGAAATTGCCATGCGTGCAACAGAAGCCTGTGAGCAGATCATCGCTGAAATGGGTGCCGAACTTCATGATGACCTCATTCAAAAACTATCGATCTTCAGATTATATATAGACAGGCTTGAGCGGTCTGTTCATGATCCGGTTGAAACTCAAGTTCTGCTGACAAAAATGCAGACGGACTTTCAGGAAGTAGTTCAATCGGTGCGTAAAATTTCCCGGCAGCTCATGCCGGTGCGAATGGATGACGATTCATTTCAGAAAGGTATTGAAATGCTTTGCCAGAATATGGAACGGGGAACAGAACACGTTCACTTTGTAGCTACGGGGACTGAACAGAAGATATCTCATCAGAGTGAAACGTATCTCTATCGTATTGTACAGGAGCTTATTCACAATGCGTTCAAGCATTCATCGGCATGGCATATCTGGGTAAGGCTGAGCTGGAGTGACGGAAAACTGATGATTGAAGTGGAAGATGATGGCACCGGCTTTCATAAAATTGAAGAGTTTATTGCTTTGCTCAGAAAGAAACACAATACACTTCGGATGAGATCTCAGGCCATTGGTGCATCGCTGAAGTATAGCCGGGGAGAGAAGGGGCTTATTGCCAGGATTGAATACCCGGTTTAAAATTTACAAAATACCATTGCGGTAAGCATAGGCTAACAACGCGGCTGTATTGATCACGCCAAGTTTTTTTATCAATCGTACCCGATAGGTTTCGGTTGTTGCTTCTCCCATTTTCATCTGGGCTGCTATCTCCTTCGTTGTTAGTCCACTGGCAATAGCCCGCAACAATTCCTTTTCCTTAGGATTCAACAGAACAGGAGGGACCTTATCCCACCGGCCGGCATTCGCCTGAATAATTTTGATGATCTTTTCGGGAAAGTAACTTTCGTTTTCCAATACCTTTTTAATGGTCTTCACAATTTCCTGGTATCCATCCAGCTTGAAAACGATACCTTCAACACCTGTCTTCAAAAGGTTGATCATTAATTCAACGCCTTCCAAACCGGTTACAGCAATTACTTTTACTTTAAGTTCTTTGCTTCTCACCAACTCAAGCAGCTCCAGTCCATTGGTTCCGGGCAACCGGATATCCAGTAAAATAAGGTCAAGTGGTTTTAAGATTGCTAAAGAAAACTCTCCCATTGTTGCAGCTTCTGAAATATTTGCAATAAAAGGCTCATGTATTAACAAACTTTTTAATCCTTCACGCAGGAGGGCTTCGTCTTCGACCAGTAAAATATTTACTTTCTTCATGAAGGTTGAGGAAACTCCTGACAACTGTTCTGTTCGGTTTTCCTGACAATATGCAAGGTGCTATTTTTTGAACAAACCTCAAGCTCTATGTTTGATCTGTTGCATTTTCGATTTGGGTGGGTCCACTTTGATAGTGCGATAAGTAATGGAAATCGGTCACGTTGATCCGTTGCTTTTCGGGCAACGTGACAAAGGTTTAAGACGGGGATAAAACAATCTTTTTATTTGTGTGTTATCCCCCAAAAAGATTTACCCCGTCTCTTTTAAACCTTCCATGTTGGCGTAGCTTACACCCCGGATTCTTTCAAATCTTTCTGGAATATCTTCTTAACGCGAAAATCCTTTCAACCGCTTATATTTTCGTTCTGTAGTAGTTACTGCATTCACAGCAAAAACTACGAGTGCAGAACATCGTTTCATAAAGTTGTTGATGGATCATTACGCTTACATTACGGAGAATTGATTTGATCAGCCATTTGAGGCTGCTAAGTTTCGATATCGCTGTCTGTTTATGGCTGTCTTCTACTGACTTTTAAACAGGAAATCTATGGCAGCGCAAGTTCCGGATAAAATAGTGTTGGATGGAAAGCTAATGGATCTGTATTCAAATCCATTGGAACTCTATTGGCTTAAGACAAAGAAAATGAGACCTCCTTTTGTCTACACATCAGAATGTATTCGCGGTTATGTAGCAAAGTGGGAGATCAGGGCAAACCAGCTTCTTCTTCGGGAAATTGAAGGGACCTATAACCGGAGTTTTATTCTTTTTTACCGGCAGGCACCATACACATTAAAGAAACTCTTCCCCAAAAGTAAGAACAGGCCTGTACTGGCCGTCTGGTTCTCCGGGAAATTACGGATTCCCATTGCCAGGATGACGATGTATGAAGATCACGGATACGATTCGCGGTTTGAAAAAGAGCTCATCATGACTATTCACAAAGGTGAAGTAGTGAAAGTAGTTACGTTGGACTTTGTGGAAAAATCACTTGTAGTAAACTCTGAAATGCATCCTGATCTCGATAGTTAATCAACAGGTGAAAGTGCAGCACAGGTATTCAGCCGGTCCTCGATTTCGTTGATCTTCTCGCGGTAGGACTTGCTTCCAACAGTTCCAAATTGCTCCCTGAATTGTGCCGGTGTTAAGTTCTCCGGCAGGTCAGCAATGGAAGGCAGAAAATTATCGACCACAAAATCACGCATCAGAAATTCCTGCATGGCTTGAGCATCTTCTTCTGAATTCGTTGCAGCTGAAGCAAAGCGAACACCAGCACGGTCTGCAGCAACATCACCGAAAGAAAATCCACTTCCTCCCGTGAGAGCATCCAGTTGTTCCTTCATCAATCCACCCGCATCACTTACCAGCGGATTCTCTAACACGGCAAGTGCAGCACTGAGGCAAAAATGCCGTGACCAGTCATGTCGTTTGCGGAGTGTAGTACCTTTCCGGAGTGATGCAACCTGTTGTATTAATTTATAGTCATTCTCCAGTCCGGCAAAACGGGCCAGTCGCTCATCACCCACAGCAATACCCAGCGCAAGGATGGCTGCACGGTTGTGAAGAACTGCACCTTTAGTATCAGATTCTTTCGAAGGTTTGGCAAAAGCAACCTGCAACATCGCACCAAACCGGGCTTCACCTGAAGGTAGGTTTGAGTTTGAAGCAATAAGCTTTCGCAGACAGTCTTCTGTAGCATGGCTCAGTTCTGCTGAAGTACCTCCGGACAGACCCCAAAGCGTTACACCAGCGGCAATAAAAAGAATCGTTAACATGGCAAACCCTCGCCTGTAAAACAAACCCAGTCCGAGCCACGCGCCTACAAAACAGGCGCCTGCAGGAATAACCGTGTTGATCCATATTGGAAAATGGCCTTCTTTCACTGACCGGATAATAAGAGCGATAACCACAACGATCACCGGCACCAGTACAACCTGACCTAAACGTTTTTGCCATGTAGCTGCCCGCCTCACGATGAATGCGGAAAGTACCCCGATCAGAAAGTAAAAAGTTGATTGTAAGCCAACGGCAGCCAGAAGGTATGCTGTCTTCCATCCAATACCCAAGCGCCATTGGATGGCTTCAGCTAAACGATGAGGTGGAAGTAACGGTACGGGAACATATAGTAATGCACCGATGACAACTACGGTTATCAGTACTTTATAGACGATGCTATAGGAATTTTCAGTTAACATAGGGAACGATCTTTTTCAGGAATGTATGCTACAAAGAACAAGGTAAGTATAAAAACCGAACAGCCTTTAACAAAGCAGTCTGGGAAAAGTTGTGCTATACAATGAAGTTATTCTGATGAAATCAATTCGCTCCGATAATTTCTATTTCAGTTCTGCGGTTGATTTCTCTTCCTCCGGTTTCATCGTCATTGGAAACAATAGGTCTTTCTGAACCAAAACCTTTAGCGGAAAGGCGTGAAGCATCAACACCGTGCGCCACCAGGTAATCCACAACTGCTGAAGCGCGTTTTAGGGAAAGCGTTTTATTGCTGGCGGCATTGCCGGTATTATCCGTATGTCCGTTGATCTGAACTTTCAATACCGGATTTGATTTCAGGAGCTGCTGAATATTCTCAACCTCGGCAATGGATTCATTTTTCAGATCCGCCTTACCGGTGTCAAAAAAGATGTTC
>DASXWH010000290.1:0-6800 GCA_036503775.1 Ohtaekwangia sp. | reverse complement strand
GAAGCACCTGATCTTTCTGCGCTGCATAATCTGGAAACGATCGATATAAATGATAACAACCTCACCGTTTTTCCTGCGGTGAACAATACCAGTCTGAAGGTGGTGATTGCCTATGACAATGACTTCACTGAACTTCCTGATTTTTCAAACATGCTGCACAGTGTGCCGGGATCACAGATGGTGCTGCATAATAACAGGCTGACCTTCGAAGATCTGCTGCCGCTTACCGATCTTGAATTTGATGTACTGTACATAAGTGAGCAGAAGCAACCCGACCCGGATCGTACCGTCACAGCATCTTTGCACCAGGCGTTCACGCTCGTGCTTCCTTATGATGATGAAGTGACATCAAGTGTGTATGAATGGTATAAAGATGGAGCACTGCTCACCACGACAAACACTAACCGGTTGATGTTAGAAAACGTCAGTGAAGGTGACGCAGGTGTGTATCGCGCACGCATCACAAATGCCAACATCCCTGATCTGATTCTCGAGTCCGGAGCGGTTACGCTGATCACGAAAGTCATGGATGACCTGGTGATCAGTCCGGATAATGATGGAGTACTGGACAATTATACGATTCCCTTTCAGGGTATGGTGAAGATCTACAACCGGGCAGGAGCACTGGTCAATCAGTTCGCGGCACCCGCTTTATGGGATGGTACCGACAGCTCGGGCAATCCGCTCCCGATGGGCGTATATATTATGGTGTGCCCCGGGTACAAGGAAATTGCGATAACCGTAATCCGTTAGTTGAATAATTCCACGAGGAAATAGAGTTGGGTGCATGTCTGCTTCGGATGTGCACCTGTTGTTTTTGATCAGGTCTGATTTCCTTGAACATACCCACCCCACAACTCATGCCCACGGATAACGAATAACGAATCACGGAAAACGGCTTCGGTAATCTGACAATTCTCATAAACAGATATTAAAAGTATCGTCTATATTTGGCCTCTATTTGTAATGAGTCTAAATATAGCCGATGCCTAAAATGCTCAAATTCTGGGTTTTTTCCTCGATTTGGGTGCTAAGCCTTCCCGCTTTAGCGCAGAAAACTGGCATTTCTGGGTATATCAAAACAGCTGACGGCAAGGGGATTCTCAACAGCTCCATTCTGGTTGTTGAGACTTCCGATGGAGCTGTATCCGATTCCACCGGGTACTATCACATTCCCAGTGTCAGACCGGGAAAGTACACGATCATCATTTCCCACGTGAATTATGATACGGAAGTGGTTAAAGCTGAACTCCGCGAAGGCGAAACATTGACCGTAAGCCGGCAACTCGTTGACCGGACTTCAGAGCTTGCTGCGGTGGAGATAACCGGAAAAACGGAATCACAGGAACTGCGCGAAAAACCTTTTCATGTCAATGTGATCGATGTTCAGCCCCTCCAGCAAAAGAACCTGGACATCACCCGGGTGCTTACACAAGTGTCCGGTGTTCGCGTCAGGCAAAATGCCGGACTGGGTTCTTCGTTCGACCTGACCCTGAATGGATTTAAAGCAGCACAATTCATCAACGGAATTCCGGTTGATGTTTACGGCTCAGCCTATGCATTCAATAGTATTCCGTTGAACCAGGTTGATCGCATTGAAGTCTTCAAAGGCGTTGTTCCGGTTCACCTGGGTGGCGATGCGCTTGGGGGTGCCGTTAATATTATCACCAGGAACAAGATCAGGAACAACCTTAACGTTTCGTATGCAGCCGGTTCATTCAATACACACAAGGCGAGTGTGCAGGGTATGTTCACAGATGCCAGGACCGGATTCGTTCTTTCCGGATCAGCGTTCTTCAACTACAGCGACAACAGCTATGAGATGAAGAACATGGTCATCACCGACACGACAACCACACCCATCTCTACCTATACAAAAGATGTGAGAAGATTTCATGATGATTTTCTCTCCTATGCCGCTAAAGCGGATGTGGGTGTCAGCAATAAAAAATTTGCTGATGTACTGCTGGCCGGAGTCGGATTCTCCGGCATACGAAGAGATCTTCAGACAGGCTCTTTGCAATATCCCGCTATCGGTGAAGCAACGGGCGAAGAAGACAATCACCATGTGTCACTTCGCTACAGCAAGCACGGTCTCCTGAACAAGAAACTCGACCTCGATGGATTCCTGTTGCTTAATACGATCAATTTTGTTTTTGTGGATACCTCGTCACGATCCTATCAGTGGGATGGAACCGTGTTCCGTGTGCGTACATCCAAAACAGCCGGTGAGCTGGGCGACAAGCAAATTTATCGCGCTACACAGAAGGATTTTTCACAGCGTTATAATATTGCCTATCACATCACCCCTAATCAGTCGCTTACGCTGAATGTAATTTCAGGTACCACCACACAGAAGAACACGGATCCGAATAAAGTAGAAGGCACATCGGTAGACGACAACTCCAGCGAATACAGCAAGATGATCATCGGCCTGGGTCACGACATGACACTGTGGGATGAAAAACTCAGAAGCACGGCCTATGTAAAATATTACCGGATGGATGCCAGCATCGACAGCACGCTGCGCTGGCGCGGAGGATATTTTGATCTCGCACCTATGGATGCTGTAAAAACATTCACCGGGGGTGGCCTGGGATTCAGCTATATAATCTCAGACAGAATATTAGCCAAGGTCAGCGCAGAATATGCATGTCGGCTACCGACAACCTATGAACTGCTCGGTGATGGAATTTCCACAGTAGCCAACGTATCGCTGAAGCCTGAAGTAAGCATGAACTACAACCTGGGGTTCTCCTCTAAATTGATCACGGGTGAGGAACTGTTGCTCACATTCGAAGCTGCGGGATTCTACCGCAAGGCAAAAGATTTTATTCGCGCCACAGCAGGCGTGACTCGGTCAACACATATCAACTACGACAAGGTATTGGTGCGCGGTGCAGAAGGTGAATTGAAACTCGTGCTTGACGACAAACTGGCCATACGCGCGAATGCCACCTACCAGCAGGTACTGGATGACAACAAATACATTGGTGGTAGCCTGCCGAATTATACCTATGGGGTGCAGCTTCCGAACACGCCTTACTTCTTTGGAAATTTCGATGCAGAATACAGGTTCAAAGATGTGTTCAGCAAACTGAATATTATCCCGTATTACAATCTCCTCTATGTAAACGAGTTTTATCTCGGCTATGAAAATATTGCACGTGGTGACCGCAAGTACACCATACCGATGCAGTTGGTTCAGGATATCGGCATAACGGCCTCCGGACCTTCGGAGAAATATTCCGTTTCCCTGGAATGTTCAAATATCATGGACGAAGAGGTCTATGATAATTTCCGCCTGCAGAAACCCGGAAGAGCTTTCAATTTTAAAATCACATATTTTATTAACTAACTCAATCTGATGATCATGAAACGTAATGTTACCCTGCTGGGAATGCTGCTGCTACTGAGTGCAACACTGTTCTTTTCCGGTTGCAGTGATGATGAAGGCACCGACCCGATAGATTTGTCTTCCGAATATATCCTGGAAGTTCGTTCTCCCGATGGAGCCACGATGGCCATGCACCCGGTGCCTGACCTGACCCAAGGAAAAGCAGAGATCAAAAATGCTTTTGAAGTACTCTTCAGCTGGTATGTGGCCGACTGGGATAGAAGTGGCGCGGTGTTCGGGTTCGACTACAATCCCTATTACTTTTCCAAGTATGAACTGACCACCACCTTTGAAATGACGGAACAGATTCCACTGGATGACGATTATACACCCAGCGCAAACCTGCGGCTGGATAATGATCACGTCTGGTTTGTGAAACAGATCGATGGCGGCACCATTCACTGGGCGATTATCAACACTACCACCATGGTGATGGATGATGAAGGAAGTTTTGATCTGACCGTAGCCGAAGGAAAGGAACTCGGTGCCGGATTCGCGATGAAGAACGGAAGCAATATCATCTTCGGATACCGCGAAGCCGATGCGGAGACCGGCAAAGATGATGTGGTTAAGATTGCCGTGCTCGATGCCACCACCTATGAACTGGAAAGCACCGATTCAGATGATCGCTCAAGCGGTAGCGGTAATGCATATTCACAGGCAGCCTTCCGTACGGAAGATGGCGATGTGTATTTCCCGACACTTACCTACGCCTATGCCGGTAACAATCCTGACAAGCCTTGCGGTTTCATGCGCGTGAAGAACAATGAAACAACTATTGACGATACATACTTTCTGAATGTTAAGTCTAAAGTGAATAACAATAACCTGACTGGTCCGCTGGTGTACCTGGGTGATGACAAGGTACTGGCACAGGTAGTACGTGAAGACCTGGTTGAGAATGGTGACTACTGGGGTGTTGAGTCTGATATTTATCAGAACGAATGGTACGTGATCGACCTCTCTGCCGAGACAGCCACCAAGCTCGATGTCCCGCTGAGCCGTGGTAACGGTGACGGCAACCCGATCATGACGGCTGATGGCCTCGCAGCTTTTGTGGTGAACGCTGCCAATGGAAATTTCATTTACACGTACAACCCAACCACGGGCGAAACCAAAAAAGGTATCACGTATGTGGGAGCGAACGTGATCTACAAGCTTCATAACATCGAATAACAGATAAGGAGTGTCTTCTCACAGCAGAATACGATTCCTTTTCAAACTGCATAGCTATACTGGTCTCATCACCGGTATAGCTTTGCTTCTTATTGGCATCTCCGGTTCCATCCTGGTGTTTTCCCGGGATCTGAATCAACTGATCTATGAGGATATTCTGGAAGTAGAACCAGCCGGAACGCGCATAACCCTCGACAGTGGATTTCACCTGATACAATCCCACTTCCCGGAAATGAATTACATCACCTACGATGGACTTCCGCAGGATGAACGATCAGCGTTTGAGTTTTTCATGATGAAGGATGGTGTACAGTACAAAGCATTTATCAACCCGTACACCGGTGAGTTGCTGCATCACGGCAAGCGCTACGATTACTGGATGGACTGGCTGCTGCTCTTTCATTATACATTCACCATTCATGTATGGGGTGAATTCGCAGCGGCCATTTTTTCATTAACGCTGATCGTTTCTATCATTACCGGGGCGATCGTCTACCGGAAGTATCTCGTCAAGGTATTTACCTTCAAGGTCGGTTTCCGCTTTAAGAACTGGCGCACGACATCCTCCAGTTTGCACCGCATCGTAGGTGTCTGGTCACTGGTGTTTCATGTGGTGATTGCCTTCACCGCGTTCTGGATGCTGCGACATACGTTTACGGCAGATCATTTTGCTTCAGCACCCTACGTGGCAACCAACGCTCCACCGCTTCAGTTTTCCATTGACCGCAAGCTGCAGGAGATCAGCACAACGTATCCGGAGTTTCATCCACAATTTCTAACGCTTCCGGAAAACGAAGGGACACCTGCATACTTCTATGGTCATACACAAGGTGTTTCGTTTTTCTTTGCCAATTACTACGATGAGATCCAGGCCACACGCGATTCGATCACCTCAAATTTCCTGCACGAAAGATCAGCGCGTGAAAAATTCGAGTCCATGATGTATCCCGTTCATGCCGGATTGTATGGAAGTCTCCTGGTGAAGATCATCTATTGTCTCGGTGGACTTACACCGGCACTATTGAGTATCACCGGATTTATATTGTGGTGGAGGAGAAGTTAATTCCAGATTCCAAATTCCAAACAGGTTACAGGTTGCCAGTGGAATAAAAAAGTCAAGCTGTGGTTCCAGCGCCACACCGATCAATAAAACTTTACTATTGGCCGTCATGCTGAGCGGTGGTAGTGGTAGGCTTGTGTGAGCGAAGGCTTGCCCCGACACCTCGGGGCATCCCATGGAAGGTTACCCAAATAGTTTTGCTTCCTGACTTTTAGTCTTCCCGTCTTCCGAAACCAAAAAATGATATAACCGGAAACCGAAGAGAACTCCAATCTCCCTTAGAAAGGATCAACCTTAAACATTAAACCCTGTCTGCCGGCAGGCAGGCTTAAACTTCTCTCAGCTTTTCTTTTTCGCTGATGAGCTTTTCTTTTGCTGACCAGGGGCATAGGGTGCAGCAGATTTACTACCCGTTGTCTTTTTCACTTGTCCCGGAGGTGGGTTGCTTGCTTTTTTAGCCTGACCCGGAGGAACTTTAACCGTTGAACAGGATGACAGAATAAGCATCACCACAAGAACCAGATAGCTGAATTTTTTCATTGTCAGAATTGTATAGACACAAAAGTAGAGCTCGTTCTTGTAGCAACGACCCTTGTGTAAGAAAACCGTCTAACCTGACAGAAAACATGATGAAATCAGATCACAAAATCTGAAATGAGTAGTCCCTGCTTCCGGACTTTCGGTCTTCCGGACTGAAAAATGATAAACTCAAATCGTTCTGAACGGCAACTAACTTCAGACTTTAACCTTAAACTATTTTTTCCCTTTCCGCTTCTGAATATTATGTATGTAAGGTGCGATGTAATCTTCATGCACCAGCTGAACGTAAGGCTTTTCTTCTTTGGTTTTGAAGCCGCACTCGATATGCTGCACCCGTGAATTGTCGGAACGGAAATACATACACTGACCATCGAGGCAAACCGTGTTGATCCGGCCCGTCAGTTTGAACCGGATGATGTCTTCCTGTGCGGGTACAACTACGGCAGAGTCATTGGCAGTAAGGCGTAATTCCACGGGCCGCTCGCCTTTGTAGATGCGTACCAGGATCACATCACTGGTCTCACTCTCCCTTTCTACGATTGAATACGATTCATTGTAACGCGTAACAATCTCACGCAGATCCAGGAAGGTAAGCTCACCGGATTGTATGGCGGCCGTTAGTGTTTT